>RDYF01000021.1 GCA_004293285.1 Verrucomicrobiota bacterium
GCGGAAATCGACTACGAGGTCGAGCGGGAAAGTCTGGCGCAGCAGCGCAAGGGAATTTGGCAAAAAGCACTTCTGGCCGCGATGGTGAAGAAGCACTGCGCCGTGAGCAACGAATGGATAGCCAAGCGCCTCGTGATGGGGCATCCTGCTGGCATGAGCAAAGTCGCGAAACTCTATCAAGAGAGCAAAGAAGGAGTAAAAATGATGAAGAAATATGAAAAAATACTTAAATCCAAGGACTGACCCCATTTATGGATATGAAAAATATTATAAAATTACTTACCTTTTTAAGTCTCACTTCTCTTGCGATCGCTGCAGACCAACATTCCGTCGGTGATGAGATCCAACTGAAGCCTTTAAATGAAGCTTTGGACAAAGGAGGCTTGGCTAGACTAAATTCCTATTTGGACGAAGGCGGAAAGTGGCCTCGCATCACTACAGATTCATTTGCGACAAAAAACAAAATCACCAGTCAAAAAAAATTGGTGGCATTGTCTGACCGCTTAGTCGGCTTGCTCCGAAATCGAGCAGAAACAGATGCATCATCGGAAATTGAAGCACTCGAGTCCGAAGTAAAATTATTGTTCTCGTTAGGCGAAAAGCTATGGAAGGCTGACGGTTACCGGAACAGAGTGCTTTCGTTGCTTTGCTGCGATCTGGCGTCCCACCGTAGCGGCAAAATTGTCATCGTTTCTCGTGGTGTTAAAATGGGGCCTAAATGCCCTGATGTCTTTAAAGTCTCCAAATCCGTTGATATGCTCAATTTGTTTGTTTCGATGATTCCTGAGCATGCCGATCTCTCAGAGTCTGGCTTGGATAAATTGCTTGTTCATACGCCAATAAAAGGAGAGACGTGGTTAGAAATGATTGCGGCACTCAGAAAAATAGAATTCGGAGGAATTACCATTGCCGAAAAATTTCAGGACGTTGTTACTCTACGTGCTGACTTTATCGGAAATATTATTTCTAGAGAAGACCTTAGCTCATTGGTATTTCACTATGGATCGACACAGATGTTGCACGAATCAATGTTGCCCGCCCTAGCAATGTATCTCAAAAACGACGGTTCACTAGAAATACTCCTTAAAGAGCCAGCTAATGCGACGAAGTTTGAAGAGGTTATGAAAAATGGAGTTTATCAATTTTCAACGACACCACTGATGTCATGCAATATCAATGGAAGTTCTTTAGCACTCCTTGTTGACAGCATTCAAAGCTCTGAGCGACTCAACCAACGTCTTTTTGGTGTAAAAAAGTGATTTGCATCTGAGCTTCCAGCCTTAAATGGCGTCAGTCCTTGGAAGTGCGCATTTTTCATTATTTGAAAATCGTATCTAGTTCGTGATTTCAAATGCTGCTTTGTGGGAACGCCAAAGATGGCTGATGTCAACTGGAATAGATCGTGACAATGACCGAATTCGATTTCAATTTTTGAAATAAATGATTTATAAGACGAACTTGTCAAGTTTTTGAAACTTGGGTATGAATTCAATGTGAGCAGAATATTTTTCGGTGATTTCTCAAATGCCTGGTGGTCGAAATCTCCCAGGGAGCGGTTTCTTTTTCCTGTGCTTCTCAGCAAAAGGGCCATGGTCATATTGTCGTGTATCGTCGCTGCTCTATCCTTCGCCACAGCGGAAAATGCGCCCAAGAATCGCCATTGGTCGGTCGCTCTCGATGGTGGCTGGCAGGCGGCGATTTCTCTGCAGAAGCCCGATCCGACAGGTCGCAAGCGTGGGAATTTCTTTTGGCTCACCAACGAACACGACATTCTTTGGAACGAAGACGAACGGACCATCACCGTCTATTTCGTGAATCTATCGTACCAGAAAGAAGCAAGCGCCGACACGCAACAAGTCGTTTTTCTCAAGGAAAAGGATGGGCTGAAATGGTCAAAAGAAAGCCTTTCGACCGAGGAGTTTCAAGCACTGGGAACTGTGTTGTGGAAACCCGGAGGAAGTCAGCCGGAACAACTCGGTAGTTTTCATGACCGCAACAGCCCTTACTCCCGCAGCCACGAGAGAGGCGATTTCATTCTCGATGTGAATACCGTGCCAATGCCATTCGCGCGGCATGCACTGCGGGTATTTTGGCATGATGATCGCACGCTGATGCCATGGATTGCCCACAGGGAACTCACCAGCGAGGCGTTTCATGTTCTACTAGCAGAAACCAAGAGACCCATCGCAAAGAACGACGAGAAAGCACTCATCCGAGTGCAGTCGATTCGCCAACAACTTGCTCAAAATCCTAGCCTTCCACGCGATGTGTTAGAAGATTTATGGCGACAACCCATCGTTTCCGCCTGGGGTGGGGGTGCGTGTAAGCTCGAGATCGCCAGGCACGCCAAAGCGGATGCCAACTGGTATCCGAAGTTCTTGAACATGCTCAATTCGGATGCTCCGGTGGCGGCAACTTTTCGTGTTTCGCTGGGTTCTTACCAGAAACTGCCTGCTGATCTCCTCGATCTTCTCATTCGCCGCATTCGTGATGGATTCGATGCAGAGAAACTCGCCTCGCGCAAGGATCTACAGCCTCATCAGATTCGTACCTTGATCGAAAAACATCCATGGGATGTTTACCCTTCCTTGATCCGCAGCGGACTGCTCCCCGAGGACCGCTATGGGGACGCGATCGATCTTGGCTCGCAAGACATCATGCAGGAAATCATCTGGAGCAAGAAATCTCCGCAGTCCGCTGTCGTGTTGGTGCTAGAAAAGCGGGTGACGAGTCCGGAGTTTTATGGACGTCACAGCGAGCGTGATGCTCTGCAGGAAGCAGTGGCTCATCGACTCCTTCCCGAGCGCCTGCACAAGCTCCACGTCGCTCATCCTTTTCCCGAAATCCGCGCGAGTTTGGCAGGAAATCCATCGCTCTCATCACCAGTGCTGCGCCTTCTCGCTGCTGATTCCCACGCAGTGGTGGCACAAGCGGCACGGGAACAACTGACGAAGAAAGCAGAGGAGGCGAGCCAAGCATTTCTCACAAGCTTACCAGCGCTCGAAACTCTGAATCCGGCGAGATCTATGAGAGAGGACATCGATGCGGCGCTCGAGGCCGATGATACTGAACGATTTGAGCAGCTGAGAAAATCCTTTGAGGACAAGCCTGGTGACAACTTGATTCAAAACGCCATCAAGGCACAGGCCATTGCCTGCCTCCGCGATCAACTGGCGAGAAAAAACTGGACAGCAGAATCCCTCGCCTCCTATGCAGCAGGGGAGAAATGGACGCAGGCCATGACAGAGCTGGTGCTCACGCCACCCGTCACACCCGAGACCATTGAGGCATATGCGTTCTCGCTTTCTCAGCGCGGCAAAGCGGAAGATTTTCAGCTGCTTTTAGACCGAGGTCACAAGCTGCGCTCGACCACCGAACCCATCGCTTGGCTGGTAGTGATGCGACGCGATCGCGAAATGTTAGAAAAAATCGCCAAACTAGACGCTCCTTTGAACCTCCCTAACGATGGCATGACACCCGCTCAACTGGCAGTGCGCATTCGTTTTCTCGGCGCGCACGGCATTCTTCCGTTAGACGAAAAAGCTCAGAAAGAATTAGCAGCGTTTCGCAAAAAATTTCCCGGAGATGACAAAGCGCCATGGCTTGGAGATTGGACCAATGGCAAAGGTGAATTCCAGACCTTGGTGCTGCGATTCAACGCCGACGGCTCAGGAGCCTTGATCACCGCAACGGGAATCGGCGCAATGACCGCATGGCGTCGTGATCCCAATGAAACACAACGCTTTGCGATTCATTTGTTCGATGACAATGGCAAGGAAGAGGCGCAGGCTTTGGAAGCCGATTGGAAAAACGGAACCATCGAGCTCAAGCTGCCGAACAGAGTCGAGACATTTCAAAGGCCCGCGCCGCCACGCTGATTAAGCGTAGCGGTTGCCGAGGTTCATCGTAAATGGGGTTAGTCCTTGGAAGTGCGCATTTTTCATTATTTGAAAATTGTGTCTAGTTCGTGATTTCAAATGCTGCTTTGTGGGAACGCCAAAGATGGCTGATGCCAACTGGCATAGATCGTGACAATGACCGAATTCGATTACAATTTTTTCTTGGATTTTCGGGCCAGTTGTGTTTGGGGTAGCGGCCTGCGAGGTCTTTTTTCATTTGGGTGTAGCCTTGTTTCCAGAAGCTAGCAAGGTCTTTGGTCATTTGCCAAGGTCGCTGATTCGGCGCGCAAATGTGGACGAGAAGAGGCAGTTTCCCGCCAGCGATGCGGGGCGTTTCCCAGGTGCCGAAGAGATGCTGCACTTTCACGGCGATGTAGGGATCGCCCTCGGCGGGGTAGATGATTTTCGCTTTGCGCTCGGCGCTGAGCTTGATGCTCTCCGGCGCATGTTGTTCTAACGATTGATGCTGCATCGGGCTGAGCCAATCGCGCAGCACGGGCCAGACGGGCGCTTCTTTGATTTCTTTGTAGGAAACGGCGCCGTGGCAAATTTGCGCCATCGCGGCGACGCGGTCGTCGTGCTGCCAGGTGGGCAAACCGAGTTCGGGCATGATCTTGGCGATGAGGTTGAGTCGGGCGGTCCACTGCTCGACGGCATCGTCCCAGTTTTTCAGTGTGAGCTCGCCAGAAATCACGCGCTCGGCGAGCATTTCGGCGGCGAGGGACAGATTGACGCCGATGTCGCTATCTTGTTGTTCGAGGATCAGGTCGCGAAATTTTGTCGAACGTCGTGCGACCACGCGTTTGCGCATGTCGTCCCAAGCCACGTCGTCTTGCTGCAAGAGTTCGCCGGGAAACAGTTCGTTCAACCAGGAAATTTCCACGGCCGTGGCGCGACGCAAGTGCACCACCACCTCGCGGCCTTCGACCTCGGTCATTTCGGTGGCGACAAAGGCGACGGCTTGTTTGGCGATCGATTGTTCATCGAGCTTGCCGCGTCGTTGTCCACTGACACGGCAGGCCAGGGTGGTTGGGCTCAAGCGCACGGCAATTTGGTCGCTGAAGGCGGTGAGCATCGCGCGACCGATGGCTTCGGCATGCGCGACGAAATCGATGGGTTCCATGGGCCAATTGCGATGTTTCGCAAAGGCAAGCAAGCGCTCGTAGCTTTGCGTTAGTTCGCGGGCCGCGCGGGCGGAGATGCCGGATGCTCCGCAGATTTTCGGATCATAGCCGACATGTTGCGCCGACTGCCATGCGAGATATTCGGCGGCGAAATCGCTTCCTGCGCCCGTGATATGGAAGTCTTTGCGCGAAACATTGCCTCGTCCGGTGAACAGAGCTTCGCCTTGCACCGCGGCGGCGATCCAGCAGAGTTCGGCGACGGCACCCATTTCGCGACCTGCGAGCAGCAAGCGGGCAAATCGCGGTGATACCGGAAACAAGGCCATTTCCTTGCCATGCGCCGTTAGGGTTTCGTCGGCATCAAAGGCATCGAGCTGTCGCAGCAACTCGAGTGCCCGTTGCATATTGGCTTCTTGTGGTGCATCGAGCCAGCGAAAGTCGCGCAAACTGGGCACGCCTGCCGCTTTGAGCAAGAGCAAGACTTCCGCCAAATCGACACGGTGTACCTCGGGAGCATCGAAGGCCGCGCGCTGGGCGTGACCGGTTTCGCTCCACAATCGGAAGCATCGACCCGGGGCAGTGCGACCTGCCCGACCTGCCCGCTGTTCGGCGGCGGCGCGGGAAATTTTCTGGATGTGAAGCGTATCAATGCCGCGTCGTGGATCATACGAAGCCACGCGGGCGAGGCCGCTATCGATGACCGTGCGCACGCCATCGATGGTCAGCGAGGTTTCGGCGACATTCGTAGCGACGATGATTTTCGGCTCGTTCGAGGGAGCAATCGCCCGTTCTTGCGCTTGCGGCGGGAGTCCGCTGTAGAGTGGAAAAACATTCCATCCTCGGGTAAAAGACGATTGTTCGAGCAGCTCGCAGGTTTTCCGAATTTCGTAGGTGCCGGGGCAGAAGAGCAAAATGTGTCCGTGATCGGGAGTCGCGATGGCCTCTTTCACGACCGTGGCGAGGCGCTCCCACAGCGGCGTCTCACGAGCAGGCGCGCCCGTGCGAGGAGCTGCCGCAGGACGATCGGGGCGGTAGTGAATCGCGACCGGATGAGTGCGTCCGCCTGTTTCTAACGAAATGGTGCGCGGGCCGAGATAATCTGCCAAGCCTGCCGTTTCGAGAGTGGCGCTCATCACGATCACCCGCAGGTCAGTGCGGGTGCTTTCTTGGAGATCGAGGCAGCGTGCGAGAGCGACATCCACGGCGAGGCGGCGTTCGTGGAATTCGTCGAAAATCACCGTGCCGACACCGCGCAGTTCGGGATCGTCTTGCAGCCAGCGTTGAAACACGCCATCGGTCAGATAGAGGAGTCGGGTTTTTTTGCCATAGCGCGTATCAAATCGCACTGCATAGCCGACATCGGCGCCGAGTTCCGAGCCGCGTCGTTGGGCAACCCAAGAAGCGAGCAAGCGAGCGGCCATGCGGCGCGGCTCGATGACCAGCGTGATGTCCTCCGTGCCGGGCGGGGTGAGCCATGAGGGAACTGTTGTCGATTTTCCCGATCCCGTGGGAGCCTTGAGCAAAATGCGAGCGCCGGGAGTCGATGCCTGGAAGAGAGCTTCGCGGATCTCTTCGATGGGTAATGCCGTGGCCATGGCCTAGTAACGAAAATTCTCGCCGAGATAATTCTTGCGGGCGATTGGGTCATTGACGATTTCCTCCGAAGTGCCTTGGAGAATGACGCGGCCATCGTGGATCAGAAACGCGCGGTCGACGATCGAAAGCGTCTCGCGCACCGAGTGGTCGGTGATCAAAATGGCGAGACCATCTTGATCGCGCAGTTCCTTAACAATGCGCTGGATGTCCTCCACGGCGAGGGGATCGACACCGGCGAAGGGTTCGTCGAGCATCAGCACTTTCGGATTCGAGCACAGCGAGCGGGCAATGGCGAGTCGGCGTTTTTCCCCTCCGGAAAGGGTGATGGCGAGCGAGTGGCGGAGTCGTTCAATGCCAAAACGCTCTAGCAAAGCATCGCACTCCGCGCGGCGTTGTTTGCGGTTGAGGTCCTTGCGCGTTTCGAGAATGGCGAGCAGATTGTCCTGGGCGCTGAGATTGCGAAAAATCGAGTCCTCCTGCGGCAGATAGCCGAGCCCGAGACGGGCGCGTCGATGCATCGGCAAGCGCGTGACGTCTTGGTCATTGAGCACCACCGTGCCGTGATCGGGATGGACAAGGCCGGCGATCATGTAAAACGAGGTCGTTTTCCCCGCACCGTTCGGGCCGAGCAGGCCGACGATTTCGCCGGTATCGATGCTCAGCGAAACATCACTGACGACCTTGCGCTTTTGGTAAGACTTGCTCAGCTGAGTGGCAGAAAGTAAGGGCATGGAACTAGGAAGGTTTTTTCTCTTTTTGCGGCACCGTGAGTCGGGCATTCCAGCCTTCGGACATGGTGAAATCCTTGGTTTTCTGATTGTAGCGCAGCCAAGCATTGGGATTTGCGGACTCGAATCGGCTTTCGGTTCCTTGCTGAAAAATCAGTTTTTTGCCGCGCAGATAAAGCTCTTCCTTTGCCATTTCATAGACCACCGAATCGCCAGAAGCATAGCTTTTCACACCCTTCGCGTCCTTGGCCTCGATGCTCACACCGCCGCTGCCGACGATTTGTTTGATTTGTCCTACCGAGCTTTCTGAGGTCTTTTTCTTTTTCTTCGTTGGTGCTTTTTGTTCCTCACTCGGCGCACCGGCGGGTTTTTTCTGATCGGCCTTCTTTTCCTCAAACAGCACCTTCACTTCGCCGAGCACCGTCATGGCATACGACGGATTGCGGATCGTGACTTCTCGCAGGAGCGTTAGCGATTCCGTTTTGCTATCGAAAAAGACGCCACCTTTGCAGGCAAAGCCCAGGGCATCCTCCTGCGGCACGAAGCTGGGCATGACATCCACGGGATTCACTGCGGGCAGTTGATCGACCTTTTGGGCGGGTCGAGCAAGCGGGGTGATTTCGATGTCATTTTGTTGGGCGAACTCGCGCAAGCGTGCATCGATTTCCTCATTGCGCGGGCGCAGGGCAAAAAAAGCATCTTCCATGTTGTCGGCGGCCGGTGCGGCGACATCGGCGCTGGCCTGAGTGGCGAGCATGGTGGCGAGCAGGAGAGATTGACGGGTGCGTTTCATGGCTTCGGGAGATGGAGCGCTAGGATTGAGGTAGCCGGTGACAGGTGGATGCAAAAAAGCGGAGTAGTCCGATTGTCCGGGTTCGACGCGTGTGATCAAGCCTTGACTTTGCATGAGGCATTGGGGCGAGACCACTTGTACGGGTTGTTCGCTGTGCAGCAGCGCGGAGGGCAATTCGTAGTAGCAGCGTTGGATGGTAAACCAGGTGCTATCGAGCGCGCGATTGCCCGCCATTTTGATCAAATGCAGGCTCAAATTTTCCGCGCGGAAACGTCGATGCGTCTCAATGACCAAGCGGTCGGCCCGCATCACCGTAGTGGGCTGTTTGTCTTGATCGTAGCGCGGGATGAGCAAGTTTTTGATAACCGATCCCGGCTCCATCCGTTCAAGAATGGCATCGAGATCCCCCGCCATGGCGGGACTTGGCATGGACAGCAGCGACGCGCTCGCGAGCAAGAGCAGGCGGGCGCGCGGCGGCAAGGTCGGCATGAACCAAGATTTAGGCATGAGCAGCTTGGTGCAGGGCGAGCAACTTGGTCAACAGCGGTTCCATGTCGCCCAGAGGAACTTGATTCGGGCCATCGGAAAGTGCTTCGGTGGGATTGGAATGGGTTTCCATAAACAAGCCATCGATCCCCGTGGCAATGGCCGCGCGGGCGAGCACGGGGGCGAGTTCGCCATCGCCGCCGGTGGTGCCACCATTGCCGCCTGGGCGTTGCACCGAGTGGGTGGCATCGAAAATCACCGGAATGCCCTCTTTGCGCATCCAGTAGAGCGAACGCATGTCGGCAACGAGGTTGTTGTAGCCAAAGGTCGTGCCGCGTTCGGTCAGGAAAAATTTCTCACAGCCGAAGCTGCGCATTTTGTCGGCAATATTGACCGTGTCCCACGGTGCGAGGAACTGGCCTTTTTTCACATTCACCACGCGTCCGGTTTTGGCAGCGGCTTCGAGCAGGTCGGTCTGACGGCAAAGAAACGCCGGGATTTGCAAGATGTCGATGAACTCCGCCGCGATTTCGGCTTGTTCTGCCGTGTGGATGTCGGTGGTAACGGGAACACCGAGCTCGCGCGAAATTTCGCCCAAGATGCGGCAGCCCTCGGCGGGGCCTGGGCCGCGGAAGGACTTGACCGAGGTGCGATTGGCTTTATCGAACGACGCCTTAAAAACAAACGGCGCGCCGGTGCGGTCGGTGATGCCTTTCAAGGCGCGGGCCATTTCCCAGGCAAAGGCTTCGGACTCCAGGGCGCAGGGGCCGAGGATGAAAAACGGCTGACCAGAGCCGGCTTGGATGTTGCCAAAAGAAAACGGATGAGGAACGGGTGCGAGTGACATTAGCTGTGTTTTTGATAGAGATGGCGGATGTTCGAGAGAGCGGCTTGGAGAAGTTTTTGTTCGTGCGTGGTGAGGTTGTTCGCGGTTTTTCCTTCCAGCATTTCCAAGCAATCGAGCACGGATTGGGCGGCGCGCAGGTTTACTGATTTCTCTCCTGTGGCGGGGTGAGGAATTTGCCCTAAGAAGAGCCCAGCGTTCTGCGCTTGCAGAAAGAGAAAGTCGTCGAAACGAGAATCGGGCTGTGGATCGTGTGGCATGGGCGCACAGCATAACGCGAGATGCGCTGCCAGCAAAGCAAGAATGTGGGAAATTGCAGGAGCTGAAGATCCGAGGACGTCGGCTCTCCAGCCTGTCGTAAGCGACCTTGGCCGAATCCGCTCAGCGCGATGGGATCGATGTTTGGATTGGCGCAGATCGTCAATCCCGTGGATGGCTGACCGATCGCGCCACGGACTAACCCACTTCTTTCACCAATTCATGCACCAGCGGCGGGCCTTGGTAGATGAACGAGGTGTAGATTTGCAGCAACGACGCTCCGGCATCGAGCTTTTCCTGGGCATCGGCCACAGAAGAAATGCCGCCGACCCCGATGATGGGGATGCGACCTTGCAGTTTCGTGGCAAAACGGCGGATCACGTGGGTGCTGAGATTTTTGACGGGAGGTCCAGATAAACCGCCGGCTTGCGAGTGCAGTGGGTGGTGCTCCACACCCGCGCGCGACAAGGTGGTGTTGGTGGCGATCAGGCCATCGAGCCCGCCCGCGAGAAAGACCTCGGCAAGAGCATCGATATGGTCATCGGCGAGATCAGGCGCGACTTTGAAGGCAATGGGCACATACTTGCCATGCTGTTGCTGCAACAGCGCTTGCTCGCGTTTCAGCGTCGCCAACAGCGCGGCGGTGCTTTCGGCATTCTGCAAATCGCGCAGACCTGGAGTGTTCGGCGACGAAAGATTTACCGTGACGTAATCGGCAACAGGATAGGCAGCGCGCAGGCATTGCAGATAATCGTCGTCGGCCTGTTCATTGGGCGTATCTTTGTTTTTGCCAATGTTGAAACCGATGATGCCGTGATAATCGCGGGTGGCTTTGACATTTTCCACGCCCTGCTCCATGCCGGGATTGTTGAAGCCCATGCGATTGATGATCGATTCCTCGTCGATCAATCGGAACAAGCGCGGTTTCGGATTGCCTGCTTGAGGACGCGGAGTGATGGTGCCGATTTCGATAAAGCCAAAGCCCAGTCGACCAAGGGCGTCGATGGCATTTCCTTCCTTGTCGAGGCCCGCCGCGAGGCCGATTCGATTCGGAAAACGCAGGCCCATGACTTCCACTGGGTTGACAAATTCCTGCGGGGGAAAGAGCAACGACAAGACGCCGGTTTTTTCCAACAAACGCAACGAAGCCAGCGAAAAATGATGCGCTGTCTCCGCATTCAAGCGGAACAGAAGATCGCGAAACAAAGAGTACACGTCGAGAGAGTAGCGAATCCCACGCTGCGGTCGATAGCGGAATCAGGGAAAAATCGGGGGGATGACCGATTCCTCCCGGCGGTTCCCCCTTCGTAAGCATTCGACGAGATCCAAAGACCGCTCGTGTAGGCAGCGGCTGGGGCTGGTGTGATAGCGCTTGCATGGTGGGGGATGTTTTGGCAAAAAACATCTGTGCGAGGTTCTCCGATACTGCGAACGATGATGACGGCGCTGTGTTTGGGGCTGGCGGCGCTGGTTTTGCGCTGGGTGACCACGGAGCGCGAGAATCTGCGGACCGACGGCGCTGCGCCGGTGTCGGCTGCGACGACCGAAGTGGTCGAAGAGGGCGATGTTCCGTTTTCGCTGACCCTTTCTGCGTCGGCGCGGAAGGTTGAAATTCTCGATGTGGCGGGTGAGATGCTTTGGCAAAAGCAGGACGAAAATTTGGTTCGCGTGCAGGGAAGCTTGGCACGGTTGCCAGAGACTCTGGTCTTGCGCGTGAGCTGGAAAGATCCCTCTGCGCCGCGATTTTTTGCCAAAATGGTCATCGATCCGCCGGGGCGGGATTCTTTGACACATGTGTTCGATGCGCCGGGGGAATTGGACGATCTATGGGAACTGCCATGAAGGAGGAACATCATCACGAATGCTGTGCGCATCATCATCACCATCACGAGTTGGTGGTGACGAATTTGAGCGTTTCCTATCGGCATTTGGTAGCCTTGGAAAACATCTCCTTTGCGACATCGTGCGGCACACGAGTGGCGCTGGTGGGGCGCAATGGTGCGGGGAAATCGACCTTATTGAAAGCGATTGCCGGACTGGTGCCACGCAGCTCAGGGCAGATTTTGTGGCGCGGGAGCTCGGTGAAACGGTGGTCGCGCGAGTTTGCTTATCTGCCACAGCGCGAGGAAGTGGATTGGTCCTTTCCGATCACCGTGCGCGGTTTGGTGGAGATGGGGCGCTACCCGCAGACCGGGTGGTGGCGTCGGTATCGCGCCGAAGACGCGCAGGCGGTGGATCGGGCTTTGGAAGAATTGGATCTAACCAATTTGCAGCATCGGCAAATCCGTGAGCTATCGGGCGGTCAGCAGCAGCGCGCGTTTTTGGCGCGGGCCGTGGCGCAGGAAGCGCATGTGCTTTTGCTCGATGAACCTTTCACCGGTTTGGATCGCATGGCGGCGGCCCGTTTGGGAGAATTGTTGGAGTCGCTGGCTCAGGAGGGTCGACTGATCATTGCTTCGCATCACGATCTGAGCACAGCGGGGCAATTGTTTCACGAGGCTCTGCTGTTAGACCGACACGCCTTGGCCTTTGGTCCGGTGAGTGAAGTGCTCACACCCGAACGACTCGATGCCGCTTACGCGGGAAATACCTTGCACTAACAGAAAATGCACTACCGAGCTTTGATTTTCGATTTCGATGGCACCTTGGCGGATACTTTGGAGCACACGCGGGGGATTTACAACCAATTGGCACCGGGTTATGGGCTGCGGCAGGTCGAGGCGCATGAACTCGAGGCGCTGCGACATCTTTCGCTGAGCGAACTGTTGAAGCAGTTGAATGTCTCGAAATTGCGCGTGCCGTCTTTACTGTCACGTGGCACGGCGATGCTGCGAGAGCGGATGGCGGAGATTCCCATCATCCCTGGGATGGCGGCGGTGATTCCTGAGCTACGTCGACGCAGTGAAACATTCGGCATCCTGACATCGAACGCCACACAAAATGTGAATTTGTTTTTGGACGTGCACGGCCTGCGTTCGCATTTTACCTTCGTGTCGTCGACCTCCAAGCTGACGGGCAAGGCGAAGCATTTGAAGGCCATTCGAAAAACATTTTCGTTAGATTCGCGCGAGATGCTTTACATCGGCGATGAGATTCGCGATGTCAAAGCATCGCAAAAGGCGGGCATTGACGTGGCGGCGGTGACTTGGGGTTTCAATTCACGAGATTCCTTGGCGCGCAGTGAGCCGACGCACCTGCTGGATCATCCAGCCGATTTATGTGCATTGCGACGTCCGGATCAGGCGTGAGGTTCGGGCTTGAGCGAGTAAAGCACGGCCATGCGGATGGCGATGCCATTTTCTACCTGTTGGTTGATGAGCGAGAGCGGGTAGTCCATGACGGCATCGCAGAGCTCGACACCGCGATTGACCGGGCCGGGGTGCATCAGGTGAATGCCGGCGTCGGCCAGGCGCTTGAGTCGATCTTCCGTCACCCCATAGACGCGATGGTATTCGCGCAGGCTGGGGAAATACTGGACATCTTGGCGCTCCATTTGCACGCGCAGGAGATAGAGTGCGCAGGGCTGCCATGCCATGGCGGTATCGTAGTCGGTAAAGCAGCGCACTCCCGCGGGGGGAGCGCTGGGCAGGAGGGAACCAGGCGCGAGCCAGGCAACCTCGGCACCGAGGCGGAGGAAAATTTCCGTGGTCGAGCGCGCGACGCGGCTGTGGAGGATATCGCCTACGATGAGGACTCTCTTGCCGCGCAGTTCGGGATGAATTTCGCGCAGCGTGAAGGCATCGAGCAACGCTTGTGTCGGGTGAGCATGGGCGCCATCGCCGGCATTGATGACACTGGCATTGGTCATCTTCGCAATGGCGGCGGGCAAGCCGGAGCGAGCGTGGCGCACGATGATGTAATCGGTGCGCATGGCTTGCAGTGTTTCGATCGTTTCGCGCACCGACTCGCCCTTCGTGATCGAAGAAGAGGGGACATCGAAATTCGTGACATCGGCCGACAGTCGTTTCGCGGCGACTTCGAACGAGGAGTGCGTGCGGGTGGATGGTTCATAGAAAAGCATCAGCACGCCTTTGCCCTTGAGCGCGGGAACCTTTTTTACGGAACGAGTGAAGAGTTCCTTAAAAGGAGTGGCTTGATCAAGCAGAGCGATGATTTCCTCGGTCGAGAGCGAATGAATGTCTAGTAAGTCCTTACGCGGCATAGGGATTCTTTAAGGTGAAAAGGATGACAAAGCCCAAGATGAGCAGAGCGATGGCGATGAGAAAAGCGGCATGATGGTGGGCGCGGGGCTTTTTGCGGAAGAGGTACCAGCTGATCAACAACAGAACCAAGCATCCGATGCCTGGGGCATAAAAGCGTGTGGTGCCCTCCGAGCTCCAGTAGCGTAGGCTCAAGAAAACGGCAGCGCCAGCCCAGAGATAAATCAGGCCCGTGAGAAAAGGGTGCAGCTCCATGGCAACAATGCTTTGAACGGGAGGTCGCGTTTGCAAAAATCCACGATGGCGCAACTGTTGGATTTCCTGTTCGCTGCGTCGACGCTCAGGAATGCCTTTCTTGATCGGAGGAGGTTCTTCCACAAAGGCTGGCGTTTCGGCTGGCGGATGAGCTCTCGGACGCCGCGGAGGCAGCACAGTTTTTTTCGCCACGGGCTCAGGTTCGGGCTCAGGTTCGGGCTCAGGTTCGGGCTCAGGTTCGGGCTCAGGTTCGGGCTCAGGTTCGGGCTCAGGTTCAGGCTCAGGTTCAGGCTCAGGTTCAGGCTCAGGTTCAGGCTCTGGTTCAGGCTCTGGTTCAGGCTCTGGTTCAGGCTCTGGCTCTGGCTCAGGCTCTGGCTCTGGCTCTGGCTCTGGCTCTCGCGCCGCGCTCAGGAGCTGTTCTGGCAGCGATGCCTCTTCTTGTTGCGGAGACGATTCCGGTGACTCGAATTCCTGCGAAGGCAAGTGATCAGGCAGATCGGCGGATGCGGGTTTCTTGGTTGATTTGAGCGATAAGACTCTGCGCAGAAGCGATTCGATGGTGTTTTTCTTGCGCCCCTCAAGAGAAAATTTTTCTGCGCGAAGGGCAGCGAGCTCTTCGGGCGATTTTCTCTGATGGGGTTCGGAACTCATGAATGAGGAATCAATTCGATCTGATCTTTGCCGTCGGTATTTTCTAGCGATACCATTACATGATCGAGGCGTTCGGTGGCGAGAGAAATCCCGATAAAATCGGCGCTGATGGGCATTTCTCGGTGACCCCGATCAATCAACACAGCGAGCTCCACTTTGCTGGGTCGGCCATAATCCGATAAGGCATCGAGCGCGGCGCGGATGGTTCTGCCGGTGAAAAGGACATCGTCGACCAGGATGACGGTGGCATCATCCAGTGGGACATCGATTTCACT
Organism: Verrucomicrobiota bacterium; assembly: GCA_004293285.1. Lineage (GTDB taxonomy): Bacteria > Verrucomicrobiota > Verrucomicrobiia > Verrucomicrobiales > Akkermansiaceae > UBA956. The sequence goes on from RDYF01000021.1 coordinate 15,070, forward strand.
TCCTTGAAGTTTGGGGTTTTCGCGGAGGTGTCCGAAGTCATCGCGATAGAGGGAAATGTCGAGAATCCCGAGGTGGATTTCGCGGTCATCTTCGGCGAGTCGGGTGCAGAGACGCTCGGCGACTTCATCGCCGCGACTGCGGATGCCGATCAGCGTGAGGGGTTCGCTCGGATGGCGTAGGCGAATGGCTTGGGCGAGGGTGTCGATGGCATTTTCGATGTCATCGGCATGGAAGGTGACAGGCATAGAGAGATGTGGTTAGAAGTGCATGATGCCGATGTCAGAACGGCGTTGTGAGCCGGGGAACTGGACTTTTGCGGCTTCTTGGTGAGCGAGTGCAGCGGCGCTGGCGCGGTCATCGGCGGTGGCGACGATGGCGAGGACGCGACCGCCATGGGTGGTCCAGGTGCCTTGGGCATCGAGCTTGGTGCCGGCGTGATAGACGCGAGCGTGGGTGACCGTTTCCAATCCCGAGATCGGGTCGCCATTGCGTGAGGTTTCCGGGTAGCCCGCGGAAGACAAAATGACGGCCACGCTCCAACCGGGGGAGAAATCGATGAGTTCGGGGCGCAGTTGCCCGCGTGCTCCGTCGAGACAGAACTGGGCGAGGTCGCCCTTAACCAACGGCATCACGGCCTGGCATTCGGGGTCGCCAAAGCGGCAATTGTATTCGATCACCTTCGGGCCATCGGGCGTGATCATCAGGCCGAAATAGAGAAATCCGCGATAGGGTAGATTTTCCTGGCGCAGACCGCGCACAGTGGGCTCGATGATTTGTTGTTGGATGGTGGCGAGTAGATCGGCATCGATCAATTGGCGGCTGGCCACCGCACCCATGCCGCCGGTGTTCGGACCCTGGTCGGCATCGAGCGCGCGCTTGTAATCGCGCGCTGGGGTGAAAATGAGATACTCGTCATCGACGATGGCCGCAAAGATCGAGACCTCGGGTCCGATCAGGCAATCTTCCACCAGCAAGCGTCCGGGACCGAAGCGCTTTTGCACGAGGACCTCTTGAAGAAAGGCATCGGCGCTGGCGGCATCGGCGCAGACGGCGACGCCTTTTCCGGCAGCGAGTCCATCGAACTTCAGCACCGTGGGGTATTTCCCCGCGATGGCCGCGACGGCTTGCTCATGGGTATCCACGACCGTTGCCATGGCGGTAGGAATGTGGTGTCGGAGCAAGAAGGCTTTCGAAAACTCCTTACTGGCTTCCAATTGCGCAGACTGCTTGTGCGGGCCCCAGCAGGGGATGCCGGCTTTTTCACAGAGATTGGCGAGGCCCTCGTCCTTCACCAGATAGCTTTCCTCGCCGGCGACACAGAGGTCGATTTTTTCTGCCGTCATCCAGTCGATCAGCTCATCAAGCGAAGTCGCGGGCACTGGCTGAGCGAGCGAAAAAATGGCATCACTTCCGGGGTAGCAATACAGCTGAGGTTGATTCGGCGATTCCGCCAATGCTCTGACAAGTGCGTGTTCTCTTCCGCCTTTTCCGACAACAAGGATCTTCATGGTTGGGAGGGTTATCGGCAAAATGCGAGCCTCTGACAATCACAAACTCACGGGGAGAGCGAAACACCGGGTTCATTCATCGAGCGGCGGAAGGGCTCGTTCTTGCAGTTCCTCAAAGCGTTTGCTGGCAGCGCGACCGATTTCGAGCGTGGCAATGGAATGTCGGAAATTCAGCAGCAATCCCGCGCCGTATGGTTGCCAAGAGTGGACTTGGTCCATGCGGATCAGAGTGGAGCGGTCGAGCTGGGTAAAGCGATTCTTTTGCAGCAGCTCGGCCCACTCGCGAAAGCGTCGATGATCTCTGTAATGCTTATTGCCACAGATCACGATGCTGTTGTCGCGATCGGCGATGATGGCGGCGATGGTATCGAGGGCGAGCGAGCAGCGTTCGCCGCCGCCGCGGTAGACAAGAACCCGGGTCGAACCGGGATTGGAGCCTGGTCGGATTTTTGCAAGAGCGCGCAGCAATCGTTCTTCGGTGATGGGTTTGACAATGTAATCCAAGGCATTCACATCGAAGGCTGCGGCACCGTATCCAGTGTGCACCGTGGTGAAAATGAAGTGACTGGACTCTGGCAGTTCGTGGATGAGGTCAAAGCTGTTTTCCATGCCGATTTCAATATCGAGAAAGACCAGGTCCGGCTGTTGTTCCTGAATCGTGAGGCGTGCCTGCGTTAAGTCATGGGCAACGCCAACGATATGAAGTCCCGACATGCCATCGATGAGAGCGCGCAGGTTGAGAACGTCCTCAAGACTATCTTCTACGATGACAACATTCATGATCAGAGAGGGGGGAGAAGGGGGAGAGCAAAAGAAGACAAAATGCCCCAAGGGCAAATGTCAACCATCGGCCACAAGGCTGCTTGATGAGAGGAAGGGAATTTGCACACAAAACTTCACACCGCTGGGGATTTGATTCTGCATGGTGACAGTGCCTTGGAGCAAGTGAGTGTTGATTTTGACTACCGAAAGTCCGATGCCGACGCCTTCATCGAGCGGCGAAATTTTGCTATCCAGCTGCGAAAAGGCGGCAAAGACCACAGCTTGTTTTTCGATAGGAATTCCTGGTCCTTGATCGCTGACGGCGAGCGAAAGCCAGGAATCCTCGATGCCGATTTCAAAGCGCACCGGAGTTTGATTTTTCATCGAATACTTGAGAGCGTTCTCGCAAAGATTCAGCACAATTTGCGTGAGACGCATTTGATCGGTCGACCATCGAGCTTCATCATCGGCGGGCAAGTGCCATTCGATTTTTCCTCGGTAGTATTCGGCGATTGGTTCGAGAATGTTTTGGATCTCGGCGACCCAGTCGGCGATGTAAAACTCTTCAAACTTCAGTGCGGCGCGTCCTGATTCCGCGGCAGAAATGTTGAGCACATTGCGCAGGATGAGATTGAGATATTGGCTGCCCGAGCGCACGCGATTGAGGAAAGGAGTGAAATCGGAATCGACAGGTTGTTTCATCGCGCGCATCCACATCGCTTGCGACAGGCTAACCAGAGCGCTGAGCGGCGTGCGGATTTCGTGGCTCATTTTCGCGAGGAACAAGCTCTTGGCTTCGTGCGCGCGTTCCGCTTCGCGGCTGAGGACTTCTGCCTCGGCGCGCAGTCTTTTTTCATTCGCGAGGCTTTGTTGCAACTGGCGTTCGGTTTCAATGAGCGAGGTGATGTCATTGATGACACCCTCCCAGACAATTTCCCCGAGCCGGTTGGTGCGGGGATTGGAATGGATGTTGATCCAGCGAACCGAGCCCTCATGGCAGATGCGTCCTTGCCAGTAGAAAGGGGCGGGTTGGTGGAAAAACTGTCTCTGCAAGGTGAACAAGCTCGGCAAATCATCGGGATGAATGAATTGAAGCACGGCATTCGAATCGCGCTGCAAGTCGTCGCGCGTGACATGCAACAATTCCAGCATACGGCTGCTGGCAAAGTGGAAGGTCATTTTGATTTCGCCATTGCTCTCGGCTTGCATCACCATGGCGTAGCTGCCGGCAGGGATGTTTTCCGTCAGCTCATAGGCGTATTTTTCCTGGGTTTGTCGGAGTGCCTCCAGTTCGCGTGCGGCGCGATTGCGATCCGTGATATCGAGGAATGCGATGATCGGTCCATCGTCGAGCATGGTGGTGCTGATGATGACTTCCTTGTCGCTGCCATCCTTGCAGCGCACAATCAATTCGCGCGACTCGATTTTGCCGCGTTCCGCTTGAGCCTTCTCCACGGCGCTGAACCACCACTGCATGACTTCTTCGCGATAGGCGGGATCGGGGTAAGCGCGTTCGGCCCAGTCTTTGACAAAGGGGATTTCTTCATGACTGTAGCCGAAAGTTTTGACAAACTGTTCATTGATCATGCCGACCCGGGGCTCGGCGCCCATGTCATCTTTGGCGATGGCAACGGGAAGGTTTTCCAGAGTTTGTCGAAGATTTTCCTGAGCTTTTTTGAGGGCTGTGATGTCATTGACCAGGCCCGACCAGACCATGATTCCTTCGCTATTGATTCGAGTTTTCGAGATCGCCTGAATCCAGCGGATCTCATCATCGCGCAGCAATCGACCCTCCCATCGGAACGAACCAGGTTCTTTCATGGCGATGGTATTGGCGGCCATGAGACTGGGCAGGTCATCGGGATGAATTCGTTGATAGATGCAGTAAGGGTCGGCATCCAATTGTTCGCGTGTGATGTCGAACATTTCCAAGTACTGCGGGCTGGTGAAATGGAAAATCGGTTTGACACTGCCTTCGGGTCCCGGGTGCAGGCTGACTTCATAGGTTCCAGCGCTGATATGGCTAATCAGTTCGAAGGCGTGCGCTTCGACATCGCGTTCTTGCTTGCGGTGATTTTCCTTTTTCTGGCGATGAAGTGCCGCAATCAAAAAGCCAAAAAGCAAGCTGGGCGCAGTGATCAGTTGCAAATGGCGGAAGGACAAGAAGATGGGCAAGTATCCGCTGAACTGCAGGGCGAAAATCAGCATTTTGATTACCAGCAAAACCCAGATGCAGGCATACCAGCGATAATGTTTCAGCGTCTGAAATTGTCCTAAGACTAGCAAAACGCAGCTGCCGATGGTGATGAGCGACAACTGGTTGATGATTTGGATGCTCTGCGCAAACGAAAAAACAAAAACGCTGGTGATGGCAGTGATGGGCGCGGCAAAGGCGATAACCCGCAGTGCGATGAGGATTTTGCTGTTGTTTTCTGTCGTGAGAAAGCGTGCGTTAAAAAGAGAAAATCCGAGCAAGGCAAAGCCGATCATCCATCCGAAAAATTCACGTTCCAGCCAGACGGGCACATGATCAAAAACGAGAGACGCATAGCCATTGAACAGCAAAAAGTAGCAAGAGTAGAAAAAAATGACCGTTGCTAAGTACGAGTAGATCCTGCTTTTCTGCAGCAATCCCGTGATGATCATGAACGCCGCAATGGCGAGGCAAAAGCCCATCACCAGAGCGTCGAGAAACAAGCAATGCTGCTCGCGATCCTGCATCGCTTTGCGCTCGCCCCCCCACAGCGGCAGCCAGATGGAGGTGTCGGAACGGATTTGCAAAAACAGCAAGCGCTCTTCCCCTGCGGGCAAGGACCAAGTGAACGATGGAACGCGTTCGGAGCGCTGCGGGGTGTCGGCAATGCCAGCGCTTTGGCTTTGCAGGATCTTGCCCTGGGGATCGGTTAGATACCATTGCAGATGACTCATGCGGGCGTTTTCCAATCGTGTTGTGATTTCCACTGCCTTGCTGGCTTTGGAGCGGATGCGCACCATCGACCACACTGTGGCATGGGTAAAGCCTGCGCTTGGAGTGGCATGAGGAAGCTGTTGAAAAGCCTGCGGGTCCTTGAGCAGATCCGTCAGTTGGCATTGACCGGTGGGATCGATGCAAATGGCTTGTTGTTCGGCCAAATGCTGCGCGGCGGGCTTTTCGTTTTCCACCACCCATTCGGGCGCCATGTGAGCGTGAGCTGGGTGGCAACTTGCGCATGCGAGCAGGATCATCCATGCCGACAGCACGAAGCGCGGGAGGGCGGCATCGATGATGCCCCGGCGTTTGCTGCAAGAAAAAGGGAAGAAAGCTTGCATGGACTTGGTGGGACACGTAGCAGAACAGATTTTCATGGGAGGTCGAGCCTTTTCGATTCACCACAGGATCGTTGGGTGATGCGAGAAACGCGTAAGTGGTTTGGGCGAGCTGGACCCAAACATCAGACGTCGGCAAAAAAACGAAGACCCTATGCCTTCGTCCCCATTTCCTCGTCGTGCCATTTGATGTGTTGGCAAGCTCGCTATCGATGTGGGGGGAGGTGGGGGGAGAGGGGGAGTGTGTGGGGGGGCCGTGTGGCATGTTATCAATTGCTTGATAACACACCACACAGCTGGGGGGTGAAGGAATCCTAACAAGGTGTCAAAGCGGGTCAATGCCTCGATGGAGGCTGTCGACGAAACGACGATTTTTTCGACGAAAGTGAAGATGAGCGAGGTTGTCATCAGCTTAGTGACAATGCAGCGCGGGCGCTTGTCATCATCGGACAGCAAATGGCATGAGCGTTTTTCAGAGGACAAATCTCCCCTTGACGAATCATCCGAAACTGAGTGAGATGCGTCTGTCCCCACGGGATCTCCCAGTATGAAATCACTGACACCGAACGCGTATCATCGCGCGCTGCTCCATTCCCCCTACGCCACGTATTTTCTTTCTGCTCTGCTCTGCTGCGCGCCGATGATGATGCAGGGTCAAGCGCTCAACTTTGAGGGCAAAAAAATCACGCAAGTGGAGATTCGCTACCTCGGCAAGAAATCGGTGGATGAAGCGGCGATTCGCAATTCCATGAGCACTCGCGCCGGGCAATTGTATAGCATTGACCGACTCGATGCCGACATCAAGAGTCTCTATGAATCCGGGAAAGTCGATGACGTGCGTTGGTTGGCCGAACCGGCGGGCGAAGGTGTGAAATTGATCGCGGAAGTTTCGACACGTCCGACACTCGAAGCGGTAGGTTTTGAAGGTAACACCGTTTTCAGCAGCAAAAAACTGGCCAAAGAGAGCAAGCTCAAGGCGGGTGGCATTTTGAGCGACGAACAAATTTTGACGGCACGTCGCAACATCGAGACCTACTACCAAGGCTACGGTTACCCCGATGTGACCGTGACGCATCGCATCCAGCCTGCGGAGTCGGGCGGTGGTTCTTTGATTTTCTTGATTGATGAAGGTCTGAAAAACGAAGTGCGCAAAATTCGTTTCCAAGGCAACAACAACATCACCGCCAAGGATTTGGAAAAAGTGATGAAGACCAAGGAAAAGGGCATCTTTTCCGTGATCACCAAGTCGGGCCGGATTCAGGGCAGTCAGCTCGATGAAGATCTTGAGGAAATTCTCGATTACTACCGCAACCGCGGTTACTTGCGCGTCTCCAGTCCGGGCATTCAGCGTGTGCCGACCCGCAATGGCAAGATCGATCTGATCATTCCGATCAACGAAGGCATCCGCTACAAGGTCGCCGGTGTGGGCTTTGGCAAGATGAGCGTTTTCCAGCCCGATGAGCTTTATCCCGCGCTGACCTTGGTCGGGGGAGACTCTTATTCGGCGAAGAAAATGCGTGCGGACATCGACATGATCCGCAGCTACTATGGTTCTCGTGGATACGCCGATGCGTCCGTTGTGCCCGATATCGAAAATGCTTCTGCAGACACGGTGCAGATCACCTACCGCGTGACAGAAGGCAGCCGTTTCCGCGTGGGTCGCGTTAGCATTACCGGCAACACCAAGTCGAAGGACAAAGTGATCCGCCGTGAGGTGCCCTTGAAGCCAGGCGACTGGTTCAATTCGGTCGATGTGGAAACCACGCGCACACGTCTGCGCAACCTTAACTACTTCAACGACGCCACTGTCACGGCCGTTCCGGGATCGGGCGGTTACCGCGATTTGAACATCCTCGTCGATGAGAAAAAGACTGGCACACTCAGCTTTGGTGTGGGCGTCAGTGCGATCGATAGTTTGGTCGGTTACGCGACCTTGGAGCAAACCAACTTTGATCTTTTCAATCCGTGGCACTTCACGGGTGGAGGTCAGCGTTTTACCATGAACTTGCGTGCTGGTGCGCAGCGTCGCGACATGACCATCTCCTTGGTGGAGCCTTGGTTCTTGGATCGCAAGCTCGCTTTGGGAGCCGAGTTGTTCTATCGCGACGCCTTGTTCTTCAGCAACTACTTCAACCAGACCAACATGGGAGCCTCGTTCTTCCTGCGTCAGCCGTTGACAGAAAACTCGTTTGTGCGCGCGGAGTATCGGATTGAGCAGATCGAGATCGATCCGGATGACGACGGCATCGTGGGCACTCGCGACGACTACTTTGCGGAGCGCGCTGGTCAATCGTTGCGCAGTTCGGTGGGCTTGAGCTACGTCTTTGACAATCGCGACAGCAACCAAACACCACGTCAGGGACACAAGCTCGAAGCGGGTGTGAACTATGCGGGTGTGGGTGGCGACGTCAATACCATGACCTTTACCTCGATGGGCCAGAAGTACTGGAACATGAAATGGGACACGATTTTCAGCTTGTTGGGAGAAGTAGCCTTTGTCGATAGCCTCGACGACAAAGAAGTGCCCTTGTTCGATCGTCAATTCTTGGGTGGTGCGCGCAACCTCCGTGGTTTCGAGTTCCGCGACGTCGGACCGCGTGATGCGGCATCGGCGGAAACGATTGGTGGCAACTCGATGGCTTGGGTGACGGCAGAATTGACCGTGCCGCTTGTTGAGCAAGTGCGCGGTGCGGTGTTCTACGATGCAGGTTTCTTGAATGCGGATTCTTGGGATGCAAGCCCCTCGGATCTCTACACCGACTTTGGTCTTGGTGTGCGACTGAACTTGCCCTTCGGCCCACTGGCCTTTGACTACGCGTTCCCTCTGCAAGTGCCCGATCCTGTGGCGGACAAAGGCGGACAGTTCCAGTTCTATCTCGACTATCGTTTCTAATTCATTGCTGGGAGCATGTCGGAGCAAAAGCTCATCACTTGTCGTGGTGCGGAAATTCATCCCTACCTGGACGCGGCGGCGCGCTTGCGCTTGACCGTGTTCCGGGAATTTCCGTATCTCTACGATGGCACTTTTGCCAACGAGCAAGAATATCTCGCCCACTATGCGCAGAGCGAACAGGCCTTTTTTGCCCTGCTGCTCGATGGGGCGGAAGTGGTCGGCATTTCCACAGGACTGCCGATGATCGACGCGGACGAGTCGTTTCAAGCTCCCTTTGTGGCGAACGGGTTGCCCCTAGAAGACATCTTCTATCTCGGTGAATCTTGTTTGCTATCGGACTATCGAGGTCGAGGCTGGGGTCATGCGTTTTTCGACAAAAGAGAGGAATTCGCCCGCTCCTTGGGGTCGCGCAAAACGGCCTTCTGTTCCGTGCTGCGTGCCGAAAGTCATCCGCTGAAACCACGGGATTATCGCAGCAACGAGCTCTTCTGGCAAAAGCGTGGCTATCAGCCGACGTCGATGATCGCAGAGCTTTCCTGGCAGCAAGTGGATGCTGCGGAGCCGGTGAGCAACCAGCTGACCTTTTGGGTTCGCGATGAGCTCTAGGAGCATCAGCCGCGTCAGTTTTCCGTAGCGGGAGCCGTCATTTCCTCCCAGCGCTTCTTGCGCAAGGCCTCCAGCGCGGCGCGGATTTCTGCTTCCTTTTTGCTTTTGCCACGACCTTGGGCCAAAACGACATCGCGCCAAGAAACTTGTGCGTGAAAGACCTTGCGGTGGTCGGGTCCGCTTTCGCCGGTGATTTGGTATCGCGGTGCCTCTTGGCCGAGCGATTGCAAAATTTCCTGCAAGGCGCCCTTCGGATTGCCGTCTTCCGTGCTTTGCGACACCGTGCCGATGCCATCTTGGAACAGCCGCAGGACGAGGTCGCGCGCGGAAGTGTAGCCGGAATCGAGATAAATCGCTCCAACAAGAGCCTCTAAGGCATCGGCCAAAGTGGAAGAACGCTTGCGCCCGCCACTCGCTTCCTCGCCTTTGCCGAGGAGAATGTAGTGTCCCAGCCCGAGCTTCGTCGCAAATTGCGCCAAGGCTTGTCGCGATACCAACTGAGCGCGTAGTTTTGTCATCCGACCCTCAGGGGAATCGGGAAACTGGCGAAAAAGATGCTCGGTCAAAACCAACTGCAATACGGCATCGCCCAAGAACTCCAGCCGTTGATTGTCGAAATGCGCTTTTTGCGATTCGTAAGCAAGGCTAGGATGAGTCAGCGCCTCCGCGAGCAGTAGCGGGTTGCGGAACTTGTAAGCGAGTTTGACTTCAATGCTTTCCATGCCAAGCGAGTGTTCCTTTCTCCTCTCCCGATGCGCATAAGTGCGACCCGATGAGGAAAATGGGGTGATCGACGGGATTCGAACCCGCAACAACCAGAATCACAATCTGGGGCTCTACCATTGAACTACGACCACCATTTTTCGTAGGGGGCGCGAATGATTCGCGAAAAAGGCGGATTTGGCAAGAAAAAAATTGCCTTGCATGCGGAAAATGAGATTGACGAGCCCTTGGACCCGAAGCAGGTTGAGACAGTATGAAAACCCTAGCATGCTACCTTACTCTGATCCCTTGTCTGTTGATGGCGGTGGATTCGCCTGGTCAACGCGAAGACTGGACGCATCTCAAGCAAGCCGCGCTCAAGGTCGATCAGGCGGTGGCGCAATTTTATCGTCAGAAAAGGCTTCCCGTTCCGGCTGTAGCCGACGACGCGACGTTTCTGCGTCGGGCCTTCCTTGTCAGTGTCGGACGCATTCCCACCATCGAAGAAGCCCGCGCGTTTTTAGAGATCGACGAGCCACAAAAGCGGGAAGAGTTGGTGCATTACTTACTGCGTTCGCGCGGCTACTCCAGCCACATGACCAACTGGGCATTCGATTTGTTGCGCATTGCCGATGCTCGCAACGGCACGACTGCGACCAATGAGCCTTATCGTCACTGGGTGCGCACGGCGATTCATGACAACATGCCGTGGGACCAGATGGTGCAGCAGCTTTTGGCCTCGCAGGGCGATGGCTGGAATCCCAAGACTGCGGCAGTGGGCTACTATACCCGGGACCGCGGCATGCCATTGGACAACCTAGCCAACACGATGCGGATCTTCCTCGGCTCGCGCATGGAGTGCGCGCAGTGCCACGATGATCCTTTCGGCAAAACCGAGCGACACGATTTTTATCAGCTCGCGGCCTTCACCCATGGTCAAGGGACGGTGAACCAAAATCACATGTCGCCGTTATGGGATGAGCTGCGTGAAGACCGACGGGCGATGGGGCAAGAGTACAACATTGCTCAAATTCTCTGGGACAAAATCTATGGCTTGAGTCTCTCCGGGGGTGGGGCTGGACGCATTGCCTTGCCTTCCGATTACCAATACCGCGATGGTCGACCCGGCGAGATCGTGGGCGCGAAAACTCCCTTCGGCAAAGGCGTGCGGATGTCCGACAAAAAAGATCGCGACGACGGTCGTGAAGAGTTTGCCAAATGGGTCACCACCAAAAATCCCGAGCAGTTTCCATCGGTGATTGCCAATCGCATGTGGAAGCGCGTGATGGGCAAGGGTTTCTACGAGCCGATCGACGAATTCATTCCGGCGAAAAACACCCAGTCGCCGGAGCTGATGATGCATCTCGTGAAAACGATGATCGATCTAAAGTACAACTTGCGCGATTTCCAGCACGTGCTGATGCTCACCAAAACCTTCCAATTCGCGACCAATCCGAATCCCTCGACCGTGGAGACGGGCGACGACTTTCACGGTCGTAAGATCGAGCGGCTGTCCGCCGAGCAAATTTGGGACTCGCTCATCACACTCGCAGGTGGCGATCCCGATCGCAAGCCGATGCGCTCTTTGGATGATCGGATTTACCTCAACGGGCGTCCGGTTCTCGTCGGCAAGAAAACCATGACCCAGCTTTCAGAAGAAGTGTTGGCCTTGGATTCCGAGAAAGAAGTGCGAGCCTACTTCACCAAATTCGCTGCCGAAGTGAAAAAAGGGGGCGGCGGTGGCGGTGGCGACTCGATGATGGCGATGACGCCGGTGCAGCGCTATGATCGCGATGCGCAAGTGCGTGCTTCCGAACTGCCATCGCCTGCGCCTCGCTCGCATTTCCTCTATCTTTTCGGCCAGTCCGAGCGCGACGTCGTCGAAGGTGCCAGCCGCGATCCCAATGTCGGCCAGGTTCTTTCGCTGATGAACGGTTTTGTCCAGCGTCAGTTGGTCAACAATTCCGACGCGCATCTTTACAAAGGTCTGAAGGGCGCCAAGAGCGATGAGGAGAAAATCCGTCGCATCTACATCGCCATTCTCAATCGTCCGCCTACCAGTGAGGAAATGGGCTGGATGAAAGAAGAAATCAAAGTCGCCGGCAATGACGGACTGCGCAACATCGTCTCGGCCTTGGTGATGTCGTCTGAGTTTCTTTTTTTGCAATAAATCCATCGCCTTTCTCGTTTTTTCTTTAAACCCACTCCGATCATGAACCCATTTTCTCAACCTGATGAATTCACACGTCGACAGTTTCTCGCCAATGCGGCGCGTACGTATCTCGGCGTGCATTTGTTTCCGATGTTCGGCGCTAGCATCGCCGAGGCGGCACCAGCCAGCGCGGCGCAAGTCGCCAAGGCCAAGCACATCATTTATCTGTTTATGTCGGGCGGCATGAGTCATCTCGACACCTTCGATCCAAAGCCGAAGAAAAAAGACGTGATGGGAAAAACCACTGCCATTGCCAGTGCGGCGGATGACATTCAGTTAGGCCACTACCTCACCCACACGGCCAAGGTGATGGATAAGGTGGCAGTGATCAACTCGATGACTTCGGTGCAAGGCGCTCATGAGCAAGGAGCCTATGTCATGCACACCAGTTACAACATGCGTGGCACCATCAAGCATCCCTCGCTAGGGTCTTGGGTGATGAAATTGGGCGGACGGATCAATCAGGATATTCCCGGCTTTGTCTCGATCGACACGCCCTCGGATCACTCGGGCGGTGGATTTTTCGGTGCCAAATACGCCGCCGCGCCCATCGGGAGCCCACAAGAGGGCTTGCAGGATTCGCGTCGTGTGGGAGAAGTTTCGAAGGAAAATTTCGATCGTCGACTTTCTCTAGCGGACAAGCTCAATCAGAAATTCCATGGTCGCTATGCGAATGCCGACGTGCAGGCTTATCAGGACTTGTATCAAGAGGCGATCCGCTTGATGAACTCGAAGGACCTCAAGGCGTTTCACTTGAACGAAGAATCAGAGGAGACCAAGAAACTCTACGGCCCCGGGCGTTTCGCGCAGGGCTGCTTGCTCGCACGTCGATTGGTCGAACACGGCGTGCGTTTTGTCGAGGTGCAACTCGGTGGCTGGGATACTCACTACGACAACTTTACCGCCGTCGAAGGCCGTTGTCGCGAGTTCGATCAAGCCTATGCGGCCTTGATTACCGATCTGGAAAAACGCGGTAAGCTGCAAGAGACCTTGGTCGTAGTGGCGACGGAATTCGGTCGCACGCCCGAGATCAAGAGCGAGCATAAGGAGGGTCGGGATCACCACCCCAGTGCCTACACCTGCTTGCTGGCAGGGGGCGGCATTAAGGGTGGCTACAAGCACGGCGAGACTGACGCCACGGGCAATCGCGTGCGCAAAGACCCGGTCACGGTGCAGGACTTCAATGCGACCATCGCCAAGGCCATGGGACTGCCGCACGATCTGGTCATCATGTCGCCTTCGAAGCGTCCGTTCAAGATCGCCGACAAAGGCACGCCGGTCGACGATGTTTTCGCGTAGCCTTTAGTCCAGCGCGTCGAGCACTTGTGTGAAGTGCTCCTCGGGCTTGACCTTGCGAAAAACAGCCTTCAGTCGGCCCTCGGGATCGATGACGAAAGTACTGCGTTCGGTGCCCATGTAGGTTTTGCCATACATGCTCTTCTCCACCCACACGCCATAGGCTTCGGCGAGCGTGTGGTCTTCATCGCTGAGCAGAGCGAAGGGCAGCGAATGCTTTTTCTGGAACTTCTGGTGGCTTTTGATGGGGTCGATGCTGACGCCGAGCACCGTCGCCATAGCGGAGATGTCCGACCAGCCATCGCGCAGCGCGCAGGCTTGCTTGGTGCAGCCGGGGGTGTCGTCTTTCGGGTAAAAATACAGCACGACATGCTGACCTCGGAAGTCGGCCAGCGAGACGATGCTCGGTTCTGGGTAAGCGCCGCCGACGGCGGAAACGGTAAAGCTAGGGGCGGGATCGCCGGGAGAAAGGTTGGAATTCATGGTGAGATAAGATTCACGCAATGCGGCCGAGCGCAAGAGGCGGAGTAAAAAAAAGAGGGGGTTGCCGTTTCCCTGTAAGCCGGATTCTGTCCCAGAAGCGCGAGGCTTCCTTCGACGATCATTTCTCTTCCTACTTGCGCAGGACCCCGCTTGCGCGGAGTGCGACTATTACCCGGAGATGAGAGCGGGTCACTCTCCCCTGTTCTGTCTTGCACCACGTGGGGTTTGCCCTGCCACCTCAGTTGCCCTTGGCGCGGTGGGCTCTTACTCCACCATTTCAACCTTACCTGATTCCTGCGAACAGGACCATCGGCGGTATATTTTCTGCGGCACTTTCCATCAAAGAATCCTCGCGAATTCCCTGTCCTCACTTTTCACGAGGCACGTTACCCTACGGTGTCCGGACTTTCCTCAGCCGAACTTGCGTCCGACTGCGACCGTCCAGGAAACGGCGCCATCAATCCACCACGGTTGAGGGGAGAACGCGAGAAAAAAATCGAGGGGGAGACTGAGCAGTGAGAAGATGGGAGATGGAAAAACGGCGAAGGCTTGTAGCCGTTTTGGACACGAGCGAAGCGAAGTGGCCCGTAGGGCCGAAGGCGCGGGCGGCGCGCCTGAGTCAACATGGGAGATGGTCTCACACGAAGGCACGAAGTCACGAAGGAGGGGAGATGGGATTTTTCATTTTGGATTTTGGATTTTGGATTTTTTTTGAGGAGGGGGAGGAATTTTTATTCAAGGCTTGGATGGTGGTGGGGACTGCGCTAGGGTGGGTGGACATGGAAATGGTTTTGACGATCCGCGAAAACGCTTTGCCGAGCACGCTGCGCTCGGTGTTGGCGGCCTTGCGCTCCCAAAAGCTGACGGTGTCTCATGTCGCGAAGAATTGGGGCGATTGGATTCATCTGGAAGGTTGCGAGACGGTGATTAGCATCGAGGTCGTGCGGGGCTTGACCAGCACGGCGACCATTGAATACGCCGAGGATGATTCCGAGGACATCTTGCCTGCGATCCAGCGGGCCTTTCACAAATTGGGCTGGGTGGGGATGGATGAGGAAGGCGAATATTCGCTGTTTTAGGACGAGACGATCGTGGCAAAGAAGGCGGATAATCGGTTGCAGAAACCTTGGTGGCGGAGGCATGTTCGTGGGCTCAGTGGCATCGCATTGGTGCTTGTGCTGGGGGGGCTGGTGCTGTATTTTCGCGCCGATTGGCAGGAGCGATGGTTTCGTTGGGTTTCGACATGGGCTCAGGCGGAAGCCGTGCAGCAGGCGATTCCGGATGCTGGGAGATGGCAGTTGCTTTGTGATAATTTGGAGCAGTGGCGTCAGCACGATGCGGCACGCTATCGCGAGGCGCAGATCCCGGCGGAGCGACAGGCGGTGATCCGCGAGGCGCGGGCGACCTTGGAGCACAGTCTGGTGGCGATGATGCGCTGCTGGTTGGGAACGCCGTGGGCCTACGAGGGCATGGCAGCGCGACCAGGAGAAGGGGAGATCGCTTGCGGCTATTTCGTCACCACGGTACTGCAGGGCGCAGGTTTTCGTTTGGAAAGAAATGCTCTCGCTCAGCAGGCAGCGCAGAACATTTTGCTAAGCTTTTTGCCGCAGCAGGAATTGCGCTTGCGGGTGGGGGTGCCCTACAAAACCTTTCGGCGCGAGACCATGCGCGGCGCGCCGGGGATTTACTTGGTGGGACTCGATACGCACATCGGCTTTGTGATTGTCCAAGATCAAGATTACCGATTTGTTCATTCCTCGGGCTCGCATCCGTGGCGCGTTGTGGAAGAACACTCCGCCGCGGCGTCGGTGCTGGAGCGCTCGCAGTATCGTGTGTTGGGGCATTTGACCGCCAACGATGACGTCATCCGACGCTGGCTGCTCGGTGAGAAGTTTGCGACCGTGACATCGCGGGCTGATTAAGCGCCGCAGACGCGCTGACGATAGGCGCGCGCGGCTTGACGGGTGAGCTCGGCAAGCTGCGCTTCCGGCTTCGCGAAAGGCGGCACGAACCAGGGGAAACTTCCTAACAGGTCGGCAATCACCGCGACTTCGCCATCGCAGGTGATTTCGCCACAGCCGATGCCGATGGTGGGCACGCGGGTTTGTTGGGTAATGGTGGTGGCTACAGCGGGAACAATCGATTCGAGCACAATGGCGCAAACGCCGGCTTTTTCGAGGGCGTCGGCATCGCGCAGCAATTGCTCGGCTGCGGCAGGTGTTTTGCCTTTTTTGCGGTAGCCGCCTTCTTCAAGCACTTGCTGCGGCAGCATGCCCATGTGGCCGACCACGGCAATGCCGTGATCCGTGAGGTGTTGCACGGTCGCAGCCATGATTTCGCCGCCTTCCAGTTTTACGGCATCGGCTCCCACCGCGATCAAGCGCTGGGCCGACTGCAAAGCGAGCTTGGGCGTGTCATAGGAATGAATCGGCAAATCACCGAGCACCAAGGCTTGTGGGTTGGCGCGTGCGACGGCGGCCACGTGATGCTCCATGTGCTCCATCGTGACGTGGGTGGTATCGGGAAATCCCAGCACCACCATGCCCAGCGAGTCGCCCACCAGCAAGAGGTCGATGCCCGCTTCGTCCAGCAAGCGTGCCGTCGGATAATCATAAGCCGTTAGCGCGCTAATGCGTCGTTTTCCCTTGCTGATGCGGAGTTGCTCGACTTTCGCGGCGGCGTTCATGAAGCGAGCATGATCGAGGAAATCCGCAGGGGCAAGAGAAAGCGCGCGGCAATTTCTTCAAGGAGCTAGGTGCAACTGCACCGGTCCGAGCAGTCCCGAGGGCAGCAGCGCTTCGTCTTTTTTCCACAATGGAAACGTGACAAAGGTGCTGCGCTTGCTGGGGCTCTTTTTCCCTTGAAGCAGCCACTTAGGCCATTCGAGCAAAGTGCCCTGGGCATCACGACGGGCGTCTTCGGGCAGTGCGGCATCGCCGATCAAGCGATTCGGCCACAAGTTCACGACTTCGATCTCGAGCACATTCACGCCCTTTTTCAGCGCCGATTCGACGCGTTTCTGATAGGGAGCGCGCCAGAGAATGCCGAGATCGGTGTCGTTGAGTTTCACCTTCGCCATCACCTCGACACGACCGAGGTTCAGTTGTGCGGCGCTGGGGAGAGCATCGAGCGAGAACTCGTGGCGGTAGCGCGCGATGCCCGAAAAATGTTTCGCCGCCTGCGCTTCGAGTTCATGCCATGAGCGCAAGGTGGGCAACGACAATTCTTCCTTCAAGCCACTGCTCGCAGGAAACGACAAGCGCCATGGGCCTAGCAGGGCTTGTGTTTTTGTCGATGCGAAAGGCGCGGGCAAGGGTGCGGCGACCGATGTGCCTGAGCGTACGTAAAGGAAGGTCGAGCCGTGCGCTTCGAGCGATATCGTAACGCGAGCGGTGCCTTTTTGATCCGCTTGGCTCGGCAGCAAATGGACTTCTCCGGTGAGTGGATTCCATTGTTCGATGCTTGCATTCGCCGGAGCGCGCAATTGGCACTCGTGAGTGCTGGGTTTCTCCGAACGCGAAGCGACGAAAAACAGCGAGTCGGGACCAGCTTGGCGATGGATCCAGCGGTATTCCTTGGGGCCTTGAAACGAGGGCACGACCTTCTGTTCGGCGAGGATTTCTGCTGCGGAGCGCTGACGATAGACTCGACCTTTGCCATAGCTGCGTGAGTTTTCATGGCCATCGCCCCAGAGTTCTTGGACGATTTTTGCGAGTTCTGCATCGGCTTTCGGAAAGTCGCTGAGGCCCGGAGTGCTGAGCGGTGGCTCGCCGAGCAAGTGCGCGCCGGCTTTCACCAAATCGCGCAATTTTTTCAATCGAGCGAGCGTCATCGTGCCGCCATGCTGCACAGAGAGGAGTCGGTAAGCCGCACCGCTGGGCATAGTCGGCAGGCCATCGCGCATTTCCAATTGAGCGAACGATTCCGGTCCTGCCGTATCGCAGCCGTATCCGGGGATAGCGTGAAATTCGAATCGATGCAGCGGTTCTTCATCGGCCAGCAACAGCACATCGGTGACCACGCGACCCTGTTGCAAGAGCAATTGGCAGCGGGCGAGGTATTCGTGCCATGGTTGAACAAAAGGCCACCACGTTTGGGTGCGATCGTAGTGTTGGCCCCATTTCCCCATGGTCAAGCCCGGGGCAATTTGCGCAAAGCGCTGCATGGCGAAGCGGTGGATTTGCAAGCGATTGGCACCGAGGGAAAAGGCTTCGTCGGCAAGTGCTTTGAGCTTGGCCGGATGGGTCAACCAACGCTCGGATTCGGCCGCAGTGAAGGCCTCGGCACCGACGAGCAGTCGACCATTCACATTGGCCGCGGACGAAGCCAATTTGACCGTTGCCATGTAATTGTTCGGCTGAAACGGATGGCTCCAAAATTCTCCCATCGGTTCATCGCAATGATTCGCGGCATCGAGATCCTGACCGGTGGTAATGTAAGGTTGGACCGCCAAGCGCATGCCCGATTCGCGGCAGAGGCGATGGAGTTCTTGCCAGAAATGCTCCGTGGCCAGCTCCGCTACGGTGAGTCGGAGGTCGAAGAGAAACCGCTCGGATTGGCGCAGATCGCCGATCACCCGACCGGTCATCACAGGGAGCCAGGGGGTGATGTCATAGCCGCGACGGCGTTGAAATTCGGCGGGCATGTCCTGAGTCCAGTTTTGGCCGCCGGCTTCCCAGCTATCCATGAAAAAGGTGTGAAAGGTTTTGCCAACTTCATCGCCCGAGAGCTCGGTCATGCGTTTCATGACGTGCTGAAAATGAGCTTGGATGCCGCGTTTGTTCAGCTTGTCGCATTCGGGGCCAGTGCCCGCTGGGGGCGCGGGGAGAGTTTTTTGTCCCGTCCAGCCATGGCCGAAACGAAGGATGGTCCAGTCGCCTGCGGGGGCTTCCCAGGTCAGTGCGCCATGGGCTTTCATGCTCTTGGTCAAATCAATCACATCGGTCGGCGGAATGCAGCGATCTTTGGGCAAATTCGCCTTCAGCGGTGCCGAGCGGGTGCCTTTCCAACGGATGTAATTGAGCCAAACCAGTCGCTTCATGTCGAGATCCTCGATGTGCGGTCCTCGCTGGGCGTCGTTTTCACGCACTGCCAGCACGGCGACATCTCGATAGAAATTTTCAGGAGTCGTAGGGCGAGGTAGGGTCAGTGCGACCTTCTTGCCGCCGACCACGCGCGTGGCGCTTTCGTAGAGTCGTTGCGAGGCGAGTTCCGGCTTGATCCACGGGCCGCCCGTGCCGCTGTAGCCGGGGCCGACGTGCGACATGACCTCGAGTCCGAGACGTTTTGCTTCGGTCACTTGGAAAGCGAAATGCTCCTGCCAAGCACGCGAAAAGTAGTCGAGCGGTCCTGCCGGAATGCCGGGCTGGGCGACGTCGAACATCGTCATGCCGCAAAGCCCTGCTACTTTCATCGCGGTGAGTTCGCGAGTGATGCATTCTTTGTCGATATTGCCATGCAGCCAGTGGCCCCAGACCCAGGGGCGACTGTGTGCGGGCACTTGAGCGAAACATTCCGGCGTCAAGCTCGTGGTCGCAGGTTCGGCTCCGGTCAGGGAGGGGAAATGCGCGAGCGCGAAGAAAGCAAGGAGCGAGCGATGCATCAGAGTGTGGGTTCGGGTTGTGGGACAAGAAACAGCATGAACAAGCGAAAGCCGCGGCGCAAGCTCATCTGCGGAAAAAGCAACGAGCTGGCCATGGCGCGCTGGCTCGACTTTCGTGTTTGCCAAGACGGGTCGCTCTCGCTAGCGTAAGCATCACGGACCGATCGCTGCGGACGGATCCGATTTTTGCCATGAATGCCCTTTTTCTTTCCCACTGTCAGATTGCTTGCGAGGACTCACCGGATTTGGTGAAAGCTCATGTGTTGGTTGAAAATGGGATCATCCAGGCGGTGGGGGCCGATCTGGTCAAGCCGTCGCACGCACGAGAAATCGATGCCAAAGGTCGCATTCTGATGCCGGCGATGTTCGATGCCCACGTGCATTTCCGCGAGCCGGGATTTGAGGCTAAGGAAACCATCGCCAGCGGTGCGCGTGCGGCCATCAATGGCGGCGTGACTGGCATTGTGATGATGCCCAATACCTCACCAGCGCTCGACAATCCGGCCACGATTCGCAGTGTGCTCGAGGCTGGGAAAAAAACCGGCATCACGGTGCTGAGCAGTGGTTGCATCACCAAAGGTCGACAAGGCAAAGAACTGGCAGCGATCGATGGCATGCGTCAGCTGGGCGTGACCATGCTCACCGACGACGGCGATTCCGTCTACGATCCAGCAGTGCTCTATCGGGCCATGCTTTACGCCAAGGAATTTGGCATGTTTTTCGCCAGTCACTGCGAAGTGCCCGAGCTAGCAGGTCCGCGTGCCTTGACCGAGGGGCCGACGGCCTATCGCTTGGGCATCAAGGGCTCGCCTGCCTGTGCCGAGGAAATCATCATCGATCGCGATATCCGTCTGGCGCATGCCACGGGCGCTCACATTCACATCCAACACGTTTCGTCGGCCCTCGGCATGGAAACCATCCGCTGGTGGAAAGAGCGAGGCGATGTCAAGGTCACGGCAGAGGTCGCCCCACATCACCTGATGTTCAGCGAAGACGACATCGGCGATTTCGATACCCACTACAAAATGAACCCGCCCCTGCGCACCAAGCGCGACAACGCCGCGTTGTTGGAGGGGTTGAAACAAGGCGTGTTTGACCTCATCGCCACCGACCACGCGCCGCACACCGCCTTTGAGAAATCGCAGGATTTCGTCAGCGCACCCAATGGCATCACCGGCTTGGAGACGGCCTTGATCAGTCTTTACGATCGCTACGTCCAGCACGGCGTCTTTGGTTGGGACTTGGTCATCAAGCGCTACTCGGCAGAACCCCGACGCTTCATGGAGCTCTCTCCGGTGCCCATCGAGGCAGGGAAAACCGCCGAGTTCCTGCTCTTTGATCCTCAAGGGGAAACGACGTTTACGAAGGAATTCATGCAATCCCGCAGCCAGAACACCCCGTTTTTGAATCAGACCCTGCGCGGAAGCATCGATCTGGTGGTGAAGGACGGCAACGTGTTGCTCGAGCGCTAAACGAGCCTTGGAGCGCGCTATTGGGACTTCTCTGTGGAAAAAATGCAAAAAATCGCGTCTTTTTCTTGCTCCCCTGCGCTTTTGGCTCTAAAACCTGCGCCCCGTCCATGTCCGAACGCACACTGAAGATCGCCATTCCCAAAGGGAGCCTTGAGGCTCCTACGGTGGAATTGTTGGCGAAAGCGGGCTATGAAGTCTATGTTTCCTCGCGCGGCTTGCGCCCGGCCTCGAATGATCCTGAGTTGGACATTTACTTGATTCGCGCCCAGGAAGTAGGTCGCTACATCCATCAAGGTTTCCTCGATTGCGGCATCACTGGCTACGATTGGGCCTATGAAAATGGCGCGGACCTCGTCGATCTCGCCGAGCTCCCCTACTCCCGCGCCACCGCGCGCCCTACTCGTTGGGTCTTGGTGGTGCCTGAAGATTCTCCCATCCAAAAGCCCGAAGACCTCGAGGGCAAACGCATTGCGACCGAAGCAATCGGCATCACCGAGCGCTATCTTGCAGAAAAAGGCATCAAGGCCGAAGTCGAATTCTCTTGGGGTGCGACCGAAGTGAAAGTGCCGGATTTGGTCGATGCGATTGTCGATGTCACCGAAACTGGTTCCTCGATCAAGGCGAACAAACTGCGCATTGTCGATACTCTCTTGACCTCCTTTCCTCACTTTTACGCCAGCCCAGCGGCGGCTGCGGATCCTTGGAAGAAAGAGAAAATGGAGCGCATCGCACTGCTGCTCAAGGCCGCTTTGCTGGCGCGAGGCAAGGTTGGTTTGAAAATGAACCTGCCGAAAAGCCAGCTTGCAGCGATCACCGAAAAACTGCCTTCGCTGCGTCGTCCGACCATTTCGCAACTGACCGATGAAAATTGGATTGCCGTCGAGACCGTGATTGACGAAACCATTGTGCGCGACATCATTCCCGAGCTGATTGCCTTGGGTGCGGAAGGCATCATTGAATATCCGCTCAACAAGATCGTCCCGTAATTTTTTCCCTTTTTTTAGCAACAAACGAAACACACCACCATGGGTTCCATTAAGAAGCGTCGTAAGACGAAAATCAACAAGCACAAGCGCAAGAAGCGCATGAAGCAAAATCGTCACAAGAAGCGTCTGCGTTACAAGTCTTAATCGACTTGCTACGTGGCACTTTGCCGAACGCACACACGATTTTGTCCTCAGAAGCCCGCCTACCGGTGGGCTTCTTTTTTGTCAACTCGCGAAGGAATGGAGGCCGAAGGCCCTTGGCCTGCGCGCAGCCCTGCTGCGAGCAGGCTTTGCTCACCGACATTCCAATACGAGAAACACCATCTCCCGTTCATCGAACGAAACGCGGAGAAGCTCAGTTCGCAGAGAGGAGAGCAGAGGCTGAATCAAAACC
>RDYF01000187.1 GCA_004293285.1 Verrucomicrobiota bacterium
ATGTCAAAGAACGTTAACCAGCGGGGGACTGGGGGAAGTTTTCTTCCAGTTGACGAGAAAAACATTAGGACTTTTTTGTATGGATGGCAAGAGGGAAAGTGATTGGATGAGCATTGCATTTCGTCTAACGTAAAATAAAAATACTAAAATCCAAGGACTGACCCCGGTTATGCCCCCATTTGACGCCCCCTGAGATTATTTTGGCAGACGGAACACTGGCCCTTTGATCCATCCCGGGTTATCGGGAAAATAGGCTTCTACATACACAAGTTTGTTGTTCCTATAACCAACCTTTACTGGGTTGAGACCGTTGCAAAACTGCATGGAATAATTTGGCGCGGATTTATTTTTTTTATTAAAAATAAGATATTCGGTATTACCCACCCTTTCTATTTGATCCGGCGGCCCCCAATTCTGCAAAATCCAAGATTTGTCTTTGATTCGATCATAGTATAGTACAGCAGCATTTGGGAAATCTTTAGTATTGTAAGAGCCATGGCCAACCTCTCCGCGCCAAGAATGCAAGTCCAATTGTTCAGAAGCACCATAGGGATTCATGTCATCGTCGATAATGGTAGCGGGGTTTTTGGCTTGAAAAGATATACATTGAGTCAGTAAGCAGAGAGCGATTGTAGTGTAATATAGTTTCATATAGGGCAAATTATTCTTTTATTGCTTTTAGTGTATGAGGAGGTCGATGCAAGTTGACTGGCGTCAGTGGGTTAATCATATCCCAGAATCCAAGCTTCGGAGAATATACATAATAATTCGCTGCTGCTGGCACAGGAAGTGCTAAGTTGAGAGGAGAATATTCTGCTGCAGATAAAATCTCACCTGCTACGGAGTGATGCACAACATTACTGCCAATTTGATTGATTTTATTAGCATGTCCTGCGTGTCTTAATGTGAGAGGATTAAAACCAGCTGCATTGAAAATAGCCGCAGGTGCGCCTGTAACTGCGGACGCAGCAGCTGCTAATCCGCCACCTAGTGAATGCCCATTGATCACAAAGGTATATCCTTGTTTCATTGCAATGTTTTGCTGGATTTGCGCTTGCTCAATGGCTGTCAAATACTGCTTTGATTTGAAGCCGAGGCCTTGAAGAAGATTATCCATCCAATCGCCTCCTGTCTGGGTGCCAACCATAGTCATTAGGCGAATTCTACGTCCTTCATCAACAAATACAGCGTAGTCTAAATTTGATGATGGCCGATCTCTGTAAAACAGCTCCATTTTAAAGCTACCGGTATTGTAGTCTGAATTATCTATGCCGCCAAGACCATTTTTTGTGTTGTAACTTAGATCTTTATCCGCCCGATATCCTTGATCGATTGTATCTAAGTGTTCGTCTGTCGATACACCACCGATTTCGTTGATATTCTTTTTGCCAAGGTAACTAGATGTAAATTTCCCAGCAATCGTAGCACCTTCAAAAATAGCGCCATATTTTAACGAGGACATGAAACCATCGCTAAACTTGCCACCCATTGTGACATTTGACAATCCCGAGGCTGTTGCCCCGCCAAGATTTTTGATAAGTGAACCATAGCCGCCAAGTGCTCCGCCTACGGCGCCTGTAATTCCACCTGCTATCACTCCTTTGAGGATATCACCTCCAGAGATGGCAGCATTAAATGCTCCCGTTAATGCACCTGCGATGCCTCCTTGAATGCCAGCATAAAGTGTAGCATGAAAAGCCGCGTAAAATGCTGCTCCAACAGCCCACATTGCGACGGCAAAAAAGACTATCGAAGCGATCGTCCGCCAGTTCTCTTTCACCCAGCTGCCGATCTTATGAAAAGCTTTGCTCAGCCAGCTGTAGCCGGTGGGGTCGGTTTTGTTGAGGGGGTTGTTGAGGACGTAGCTGTAGCGGTTGAAATTTTGGCTATACTCCGGCACTTGCACGTAGGGATCGGGGCTGAGCATTCTTCCTAGCTCGGCATCG
>RDYF01000188.1 GCA_004293285.1 Verrucomicrobiota bacterium
ATCAATGAAGCCCGGCTTGCGCAAAAATCCTTGATAGGCCGCCGTGCTGGCTTCCGAGAGATGACTGAGGATGCCGAAAAGCTCGTCGTTTTGCTGCGGAGCCGGCTGATGCAAATGTTTCGCCGTGGTGATCGCGGCACCGGCCAGCAGCAGTTCGAGGTTGTAGGTGGCACTGGCGAGATTGGCGTATTTTTGTGCGATGGTTTCACCTTGCTCGGTCATGCGGAAGCCGCCTGTCATCGAGCCGTGAGGCAGGGATGCCATGAACCAATGCGTAGGACCCGCGCCGCGCGAAATCGTGCCGCCGCGACCGTGGAAATAAGTGAAGCGAAGATCGTGTTGTTGCGCCGTGACGGTCAATCGAGTTTCGGCGCGATGCAGCGCCCACTGGGCCGCGAGAATGCCACAGTCTTTGTTCGAGTCCGAGTAGCCCAACATGATTTGTTGCGACGGCGGGCTGTCCGTGGCGAGAGTGTTTTGGCGGTGACGCTCCATGATCGAGCGCATGGAAATGGGAATCGCTAGGTATTGCTCCATGATCTGAGGAGCGCGATCGAGGTCATCCATGGTTTCGAACAAAGGAACAATTTCCAAAGGACACCAGAGACCTTGCTCATTTTGATTCATCAGCCCCGCTTCCCGGGCGAGCACGTGAACGACGAGGAGGTCGCTGACCTGACGAGTCATCGAAACAATCAGTGCGCCAATGCCTGCCGAGCCATGAACTCGTCGGTGAGCGGCAACCACGCGGAAAGCTCGCAAGACAAGGTCCGCTTGTTCGCCGACCGACACGCTGTCGTGCAAAAACGGACGCGGAGACTCGAGCTCCTTGCTCAAGAAAGCGACGCGTTTCGCTTCGTCCCACTGGGCAAAATTTTCGGCATCGGCCACTCCCGCAGCGCGGAGCAATTGCGCCATCGCTTGATCGTGAAATTCTGAATTCTGGCGGATGTCGAGAGTCGCCAAATGGAAGCCGAAAATTTGCAGCTTATGGCGAAGTGGGCGAATGTGCTGTTCGACAATCAATTCACAGCCCGCAGCGCGGATGGTGGTTGCGAGGAGATTGAGATCGGCATCGAACTGCTCGGGTTGTTGATAAAGCGTGAGCGTGCCATCCAGTTCCACCGACTCCCGCACAGCAATCATCATCAGGCCAGTGAGTTGTCGCCATGGCTCCTCGCTGTAGCGATCGAATACCTCATCGCACAGGTCCGCCGGCAAGCTGGCACAGAGTTCCTCAATGCGCTGATGGAGCGCTTCGGGAATCTCATTGAGGTGAATGGATAGAGTAAGATTGTTCGAGAGTTCGCCGAGCTCGCGACGCAGCAATTGGAATGCGGCGCGGCGCAGCATCTTCAGCGTTTTCTCCGTGACTTCTGGCGTGACGAGTGGGTGACCATCGCGGTCGCCACCGATCCAGGTACCGAAGCTCAAGTGTGGGATATTTCCGGCAGAGCGCAGCATTTCCAGCGGGAAACCGGCATCGCGCCAGGCTTCAGTGAAATGCAGGTCGAGTCGATCCAAGGCTTCGGGAAAAAGATCGCGCAAGTAGTGAATGGCATCGCGCAGCTCGCGGAAAATGTCGGGCCGAGTGAGATGGATTTCGCCCGTGCGCCAGAGAGTTTGCAAGGCAGTGACAATGCGGTCGCGGATGCGGCGTTTCTCGCGACTGGTGAATTTGGGATATTCGTAGCGAACCAATTCATCGTAGAGAGCGCGATGGCGTTCGCGCACCGAAGCGCGCTTGGCTTCGGTTGGGTGAGCGGTAAGTACTGGCTGAACATCGACATCGGCCAGCACCGAGAGGATTTGCTCGGGCTTCAGTCCAATGTTCTGCATGTCGCGCAGCGCTTGCGGCCAGAGACCGCGGATCGAAGTGGCACCGAGTTCCTTTTCGCGCTCGCGGCGGATGGCGGCGGCGACGCGTTCCTCGACCATA
>RDYF01000065.1 GCA_004293285.1 Verrucomicrobiota bacterium
CACAATATCTCGGGATACTAAGAAGTCTGCTGGCTTATTCTCAAGAGTGGCAAACTTAACTTGACCGAAGAATAAATCACCAGTAGTCTTGCTATAGCTGAATTGGTTTAGGGAAGTAGCACCAAAACTGCGGTGAATTTCAATTTTGTCAACTTCACTCTTTTGGAAGTCTTTGATGGTATCAATCCCTGTAGGAGCAAAATAGAATCTGAATCCATCCGCGCCTGCACCACCGTAGAGAATGTTATTGCCAGCAGCATCGATATCGCCACCACCAGTTAAGACATCATTACCATTTCCGCCATAAAGAAGGTCATCGCCACCACCACCAGAAAGTTGGTCATTATCATCGTTGCCGTAGAGGATATCGTTACCTTTCATGCCTTGTATGTCATCATTTCCAGCATCACCTAAAAGCGTGTCAATTCCATTACCACCAAGAATGATATCTCTGCCACCTCTACCATTGATTAAATCGTCTCCATCCTCACCTTTGAGGAAGTTCTTGCCAGCGTTACCCAGCATATAATTATTCAATTCGTTACCAGTGCCATCGATATCAGCAGCATCACTCAAGGTGAGGTTTTCGACGTTTGCACCCAAAGTATAGCTGATAGTGGAAGTGACTACGGTATCAGTACCTTCGGCAGCTTTCTCGGTAACTAAATCAGCAACATTATCAACCAAATAAAGGTCATTACCGCTACCACCATTCATGTCGTCGGCACCAGCACGACCATATATGATGTCGTCCCCCGTACCACCATAGATTTGGTCATCGCCATCACCACCATCTAGGAAGTCGTTACCACCTCCACCAAATAAGTAATCGCGATCGCCTAAACCATAGAGAGAGTTGTTCGCATCATTACCTAGAATAGCATTGTGCGCGTTGTTTCCCGTCGCATCAATGGCAGCGGTTCCCTTCAAATGCAGGTCTTCGACGTTCACTCCTAAAGTGTAGCTGACGGTAGATTCCACCAGATCGATACCTTCGGCAGCAGACTCAGTAACTACGTCAGCAATATTATCGACAATGTACTTATCATTACCGCTACCACCATACATTTTGTCTGCACCAGAACCACCATCAAGCTCATCATCTCCTGCTTTACCGTAGAGAGTGTCGTTGCCTGCTAAACCTGTGAGAGTATCGTTATCAGGAGTGCCATGTAGTAAGTCGTCTTTGGGAGTACCTGGAATCTTAGCCATGTTAAATTTCTCCAAAAAAAATGATGAATTTGTCTGAACTGTATCGGGCACTATAAAGTGTCGCGATACGTTAAGAACTTATCTACAAATTGCAAATCTAATTGGCTATTTGCAGATGCCAGATGCGGCGATAGGTGAGCATTGCACTCAAGACTTTGCTGTGAATTTGAGTGAAATGTAAATTGGAACAATAGGACAGATCGCCATACTTAAACAGCATGGGATTGATTTCCTGATTTGTTGAAATCTAACGCTGCACTTGATATATCAACTTTGTCCTGATTTATGGTGAACGTCCAGGACAGTTAGACAGTTAAGCTAGCCACTTAAGAAGTAAAGTAAGAATATCTAAAAATCTCTAAGTTATTTTAGGATTGAAATTGAGGGCTGATGTACAAGTTTGCGGCGGCTGCGGAGGATGAATTAGTTGTGTTTGGTGCGGCCAAACCGGGCTACCGCGATGAGGAAGTTGCTGGCTGGATTGATTTTATGCGGCGACAGAAGATCGATCGAGTTTGTTGCTTGCTTCCCCAGACACAACTCATCGGCTATGGTGACTTGTTGGGAAGCTATGGAAATGTTTTTGGGTGCGATCGCGTTTGCTGGGCTCCGATCGCAGATTTTGAATTGGCCGATCGCGAAATTTTAGTCGATCGCATTT
>RDYF01000068.1 GCA_004293285.1 Verrucomicrobiota bacterium
TCAGCACCAAACCATTAGATTCCGCCACCGGACTGTATTACTACGGATACCGTTACTACACCCCCCAAACAGGCCGCTGGATCAACAGGGATCCGATTGGGGAGGCAGGCGGAATCAACCTGTATGGTTTCAGCCTCAATCAGCCGACTAATGGCGTTGACGTGAAAGGAGAGGTTTTTTGGGTTCCCATCATTATCATAACACTGTGGCTCATTGAGGATGCTAATGCTCCATCACCGAGCGATCCACCTAGGCCTCCACGAACAGACTTAATTCCGCCTACACCCATGGATATAGCGGAGGTTATCATTGAAGATGTGACAGGTTATGAATTACCTCCCTTTATTCCTACTAGAGGAAACATTAAAGATTGTTGCGGCGCAATTTTCAAGGGTGAAGATGGTTTCAAACGCCTTGCTAAGCTTCTTAGATGGGATGACAAAACCAAAAGGCGCGCGTCAGGAAATTTACATTGGGCAAAAGAGAAAACTGGTCGAAAAGGCAAACCGAATGTTGAAATGTGTTCAAAATCTGGAAATATTATCGATCCAGTAAGTAAAGAAGTAATAGGAAATTTATATGATTAGATATCCATTTTTTGAAATATGTCTTCGTTGTTATTCTGATCACGAATATTCAGAAATATTGACAAATTCTTCAGGCATTATACCGACACTCTCATTTAATAAAGGTGATCGGATACGCGGAAAGTCTGGTAAGTCGTATGGCTGTTACCCACGCTCTGGCTGGATGATTTCAAAAAAAGTAAATCAAAATGATAATATTAGTGAAGAAATCTTTAATTTTCTTTCAGAATATAATATCAACAAAAACTTTATTAGTCATGCGAAAAAAAATAAATTTGATCAAATTGAACTTTTTATTGGAATTTTTAATATGGATTTAGCAAGCGAATGCTGGATTGAAGGGCGAGTTTTTAAAATGTTATCTGACCTAAATTTAGATCTAGGAATTTCAGTTGTATCGTAAAGTGTGAGTCATTCGTTGAATGGGGTCAGTAGTATCAGAGTGAATCAAGTGTTTTTTTTGAGTTTTTTTTGGCTGGTTTTTGGGCGTTGTTTTCCTGGTCAGGGCGTGGGAGCTTTTTGACCTAGGGTGGTTCTGCGGTTAGCGCTTCGTTAGAGTGGGCTGAGCTCTGCTCGGACTAGCGGAGGCGGGGCGGGTGGTGGCTTACGCCGGCTGATGACTGGGGCTTATGTGACCTTTGTCTTCTCGCTCCTGTTTGCCTGGTTGACTGGTGTGACGAGCCCTCCTTGGCCGTTGTGTGCTTGACACAGGGGGCCGGGGGCGGAGTATCTTGTTCCCATGGTCCGACTCCCGCTTTTACGGAGTTTTGTATCGCTCCGCGCGGGGTCGGATCGGGGGCGAACGGTGTGGTTGGCTTACTGACCCTAGCCGTCACTGGTGTGCGGCATCCTTGAATAGCCATCCGGTCGCCCCGTCTCCGTTTTGTCTTTGCTTGTGCTTGTGCCGGGCTTTTCACTTTGCTAACTGCGTGGTTGTGGAGTTGTTTTGCCGGGCTTGTTTTTTGGTGTGTTGGTTGTCGGTTGTGTTTTGTGGTCGGGGGGAAGGTCTATGTCGCGGGTTTGTTTGAGGACGCGCCGCCAGTAGCCGATGGGGTGGGCTTCATCAAGGATGCCATCTATCCCGCCGGGGATGGTGCGCCATTTGTTTTGGAGGATGGTCCAGGTTTCCAGAGCTCCGGCACTGAGTTGTTCTTTGCTGGCTGCTTGGGCACGGGCGGCGGGGTTTAGGTAGGGTATGCGGTTTTTTACGATGGTTCGCAGAAGGCGGAGGTAGTGACGGGCTCCGGCGTAGAGGCCGTGGCGGCCTTGGGCGTTCCAGCGGGTGATGCGGTCTTTGTGTTCGGGGACGCCGTAGTAATGGATTTTTTGGGCGCTTTGGACGGTCCAGTCTTTGAGGATGCGGTTGCAGCGGGGGCTGGTGTGGCTTTGTTTGGCGGGGGAGTCGGGGCCGCCGGTTTGGAGGGTTTTGGGGACGATGCCGGCGTAGGAGCAGAGGGAGTCTGTGGAGCGGAGGGGTCTGGATGGCCGAGCTCACCGGCGATGCCGGCGGCGAGGACGAAGCCGATGCCGGGGATGCTGGTGAGGAGGGCGTAGGGGGTGGTGAGGAGGGTTTGGGCGGCTTGTTGGCGGAGGTCATGGGCGTTTTGTGTGAGGCAGTGGTGGAGATCGACGGCGGCGGTGAGGGTGCGTTGGAGGGCGGCGATGCGGTGGGGGGCGGGTGGTAGGGCGTTGCGGGCGAGTTGGATGATTTTGGCGGCGGTTTGTTCGGGATGGTGGACGCGGTGGTGGCGGAGGGTTTTGGCGAGGGCGGTGGGTTTGCGCCGGGCGATTTCGGTGGCGCTGAAGCGTTGTTTCATGAGGGCGATGGAGGCTTCGCTGAAGGGGGTGAGGCCGGATTTTGAGGCATCAAGGAAGCCGGGGAGGAGTTGATCGACGATGGCGTGGATGCGGTTGGCGGTGGCGGTTTGTTGGCGGATGAGGGCGCGGCGGGCGCGGGTGAGTTCGCGGAGTTGGTAGTAGGCGGGGTCGCTGGGGGCGTTGTCTCCGCTGGGCAGGGCGCGGCGTGAGAGGAGGGTTTTGGCGATGCCGATGAGGTCGAGGGCATCGGTGCTGGCGGCGTGGCTTTCGCGGTTTTCTTTGGCTTCGTGGGCGTTGACGCGCATGACGAGGTAGCCGGAGTTGCGCAGGGCGGCGGTGAAGTTGGCGACGTAGGTGGGTTCGTCTTCGCCGCCGAGGAAGATTTGGGTTTGGGGGATTTTGCGGCGACGAGCGGTGAGGGTGATTTGCTCGATGAGAAAGGCGACTCCTTCGGGGGTGTTGTCAACGGGGAAGTGGTTTTTGAGGATGTCGCCGTGGCCGTCGCAGATGAGGGCGAGGTGTTTTCGTTTGGCGTAGTCGATGGCGACGCAGAGGATTTTTTGCGGATCACCGGCACGGGCGAAGATGTCGCGAAGGGTGTTGTTCTGGCTGCGGTAAACGGACTTTGTTTTTTTTGATTTCGATTTCATGGCGACTCTAATGCTGCCATGTTTCGCGGCAGTTAGCGAGTCGCCAGAGCAGTCAGGCGAGCTGGAGCCCTATCGGGCTCGCCTGCCTGCTCTGGACGGCGTTTGAATGGTACCAGTCCTTGCATGGCAACATTTTTGTAGAAGATCAGCGGGTTTTTTGCTGTCTTTGTTGCGGCGCTGAGACGCCATTTGCGATTGCTTCTTCACGCGAATTGTTTCACTTTTGGGGCTCAGCCATGAGCCTCCTACTCGATAACATTCTCACTCCTGTGGTTCTCTGTTTTTTGTTGGGCATCATTGCTCGCTTGGTGAAGAGTGATCTCGCTCTGCCAGAACCGATTTATCAGGGCATCTCGCTCTATCTCTTACTCGCGATTGGTCTCAAGGGAGGCGCGGCTCTTGCGGCTACTCCTGTGAATGAATTTTTGCTGCCCGCTGGCGCCACGCTGGTCATCGGCTTGCTGAGTCCTGTGATTGCGTATTTTTTGCTGAGAAAAATTGGCCAGCGCACCGCTGTCGACGCCGCAGCGATTGCCGCACACTACGGGTCGGTCTCGGTGGTTACATTTTTGGCCGCAGTCGAGGCCGTGAAACGCCAGGGATTGCCTCACGAGGGCTACCTTCCGGCATTGGTGGCGTTGCTCGAAGTGCCCGGCATCATCGTAGCGCTGTTGTTTGTGCGCACCGAAGGATCGAAAGGCTGGTCGAAGGCTCTGCACGAAGTCATCACGGGGAAAAGCATCGTCTTGTTGATTGGCGGACTGGTCATCGGCGCGGTTTGCGGCAGTGAAAAACTCACCGACGTGCAACCGTTTTTCGCCGGTGCTTTCAAAGGTGCCCTGTGCTTGTTTTTGCTGGAACTCGGTCTGGTCGCAGGCAAACGACTCAAAGACGCGGGCCGCGCGGGCTGGCGCTTGCTCTCGCTAGGCCT
This sequence comes from Verrucomicrobiota bacterium, assembly GCA_004293285.1. Classification (GTDB taxonomy): domain Bacteria; phylum Verrucomicrobiota; class Verrucomicrobiia; order Verrucomicrobiales; family Akkermansiaceae; genus UBA956. The sequence goes on from RDYF01000068.1 coordinate 3,987, forward strand.
ACTGCTGCCGCCCCTGCTGGGAAGCATCGGCGTGACGCTGGGCTTGCTTGCCAACATGAGCATTGGCGGTGCCGCAGTGCTGGGTGCGATGGCTGGCTCTGCCTCCTACATCGCCGCACCGGCAGCGGTCCGCATCGCCCTGCCCCAAGCCAACCCATCGTACTACCTCACTCTCGCGCTGGGCATCACTTTCCCCTTCAATCTCGGGCTCGGCATTCCCCTCTACCTCTCGCTCGCTCAATCGCTCTCTTCTTGGCTATGAAAAAACTCCTGAAAAAAATCACTATCGTCGCGGAACGCGTCTTACATGAAGAATTGCTGGAACTCCTGAAACGCCACCACGTCACCGGCTGGACGGTGCAATCGGTCACGGGCGAAGGCTCTAGCGGCATCAACGCCTCCGATTGGGAAGGCAGCGTACAAATTTACACTCTGGTCTCGGCGAAGGTGGCCGATGACATCATGGAGGAAGTCGCCGCGAAGTATTTCGAAAACTGGTCGGTCGTCGTCTACTCGCAAGACGTCGAGGTGATGCGTCCGAAAAAATACGGCAGCAGCGATTGATCCGTGCGTCTCACTGATTGCGCATGAAATTTTCCTCCCAAGGAGCATCCTTGGCCTCGCATGTTGCCGTTTGCAGAATCACTTGCGTCGTGCCGCGTTCGATCGGGAATGTCAGCTTGCCCGAAACCTTGACCCAAGCATTTTCTTCCAATTGGGGAATCTCTTGGTCGCCAAAGTCGAGAATGATGGGGACCGCACGCGCATCTGCCGCGCAGCACGTGATGAACAGTCGATAGAGTCGACGCCGTTTTCCGGACTCGTTGTTTTCACGCTCCATCACCAGCCGGCCTTCGGTTTCGACCGACATGCCGTCGATGATTTTCTGCAATTCAGGATCGCCCACCGCAAAGAATAGCTCCATCAAATTGAACTCGTAAAAGCCCTGTTCATTCTTGCGATGGGTGCGCTGAATTTCCTCTAAGGTCAAAGGCGGCAAATCACCGGTGATGAATGTCTTGCTATCCAGCGGAGCATCGAAGAGAGCCTTGCGTGACAGCGCTTCAACAGAAAATCCATCCTTGGTGTTGCATACCGCAAACAACAGCGGCAACAGCATGAATGCCATCGAAGTCACCGGATGCATCTCACTGGCCTCGTGATCGTGCGGATCACCCTCGCTGTGATCGTGACCGCAACTTGCTTCGTCGCCTGCTGTCAGACCGACGAAAAGCCCCATCACAGCAAGTCCCAATCCACCGTAGAGCGTGAAATCCCGAAAGCCCGGCGCGAGGTATTTGTCGATGCGACCACTGACGTAAAAGTACAACATCACCACCGCCCAGACGAGGACGATGAGGGAAAACAAGATGCGCTGACGTTTCAATTTCACGGCAAATTCGATGATTGATTGATGACCCACTGGAAGGCCACGGCGGCCGCTCCGATGCTCACAAAAAGACCCAGCGCCATCCAAAAGATGAACTTACGCCGCATGACGGTCTGATACAAAAAGATCAACTTCAAGTCCAACATCGGCCCAAACACCAAGAAGGCCAATTTGGCACCATAAGTGAACTTATCGAGCGTCGCCGCAATGAAGGCATCGGACGTGCTGCACAAGCTGAGAATGAACGCAAGCACCATCAGCGCCGCGGGAGCGATGACATCCCGACTCGCCAGTCCATCGAGCCAAGCCGCTCCGGGAGCGATGCCGGTATTGAACAATGCCGTGATCACGACACCGATGGAGAAATACACACCGACATCCACAAAGTCTTTGATCGCCGAGCGAAAAGCTGCCACCAAGCGCGAAGAGCCTGCACTGCTGTCATGCTCATGAGAATGATCGTGACCACACCCCTGATGCGAGCATTCCGCCGTGTGCACGTGTTGCTTTTTCGACGCCTTCTTTTTCGACGCCGTGCTGACCCCGTTGATTTCATCGACCAAGCGCTTCCGCAAAATCCACACCATCGGCATCCGCGCGACCACCAGTCCGAGCAAAATGGCGACCACCAACCCGAGGCCGAGTCGACCACTGGTCATCAGCCACTGCGCCGAGACAGTTTCGCCCTGCCACATCACCATCGGTCCACTGAACGCTTTCCAAGTGCTCAAGGCGGTGATCGGATTGACAATCGGCGCCGCCAGCATGTAGGTCAGCGCACAGGAAACGGGCAGCCCCTTGCGCACCAAACGCCGGATCACAGGCACGACCGCGCACTCGCAAACCGGAAAAATCGCCCCCATCAAGCCCGCGACAATCACCGCCAGCGTTTTGTTTTTGGGCAAAAATCGATCCATCATGCCCGGTGGCATGTAGATGTCGATGAATCCACTGATCAAAGTTCCCAACAAGATGAACGGCGCACCTTCGAATAAGATGCTCAAAAAAGCATAGGCAAAGTCCTGTTGTGATTCTCCCGACATCCGCCCGAACCTTACCGCGCTCTGGCGAATTGCCAATCGCAAAATCCCTTGATGCCGCATTCGTGTTGTCATGCTGGCAGGTTTTCTTCATTGTCGTGACGCCGTGAAGAAATCGACCCTGTCCTCACAACACCGCGCTCTGCTCGACCAAGTGCAAGCCGTGTATGCCGAACTCGCGCAGCGACCTCTCGAACGGTCCTGCATCGGTCGCTCGACCTGTTGTCACTTTTCCCTCACCGGAAAAACCCCTTACCTCACTCGCGGCGAAGCTCTGCTCGCAGCACGTGCATGGCGCGCCTCGGGTCGGAAAAGCCTGCCTGCCAGCACTCCCGACGGTGCCTGCCCGTTTTTGAAAAACAATCGCTGCCAAATCTACGACGCCCGACCTTTCGGATGTCGCACGCATTTTTGCGAAGCCGCCGGCGGTCCTGCTGCACGTGCCGAGGTGCGCGACTTGATCCAACGACTCGAAGACATCGATCGCGCCCTCGGCGGCGAAGGCGGCATCAACCTCCCCACCGCCGTGCAAGCATGGATGTAAGAATGCAGCAAAAATTTGCCTTTTCATTGGGCTTGGAATCGCTACGTTTCTATCAGTGAAATTCACTGCCACATTGTTTCCCATTTGCCTCTTGATCGTCGCGATTGTCGCGGTCTGCTGCTCGCCTGTGGCGCCGATCGGTGGCGGCGTGGATCGCCCGGTGAACTGGGCCAGTGGTCCCGCAGGCGGAACAGGTGGAGCGAGCATGGGAAGCATCATGCGCAGTGTCAACTTGCGCCAAGACATGGTGCCGCGCGGTCGACATGGCCGTAAGGTCTATCGCCCGATGCAGCCGCGCTTCATCACCATTCACAGCACGCAAAACTGGAGCGCCGATGCCTGGAAGCATTCGCAAGCTCTCAAAAATGGCGCTCTGCGCGCACCCAAACGCCGCGGCGGCAATCGCATTGGCTATCTGATCTGGCATTTCACCGTCGATGACCGCGTCGCCTTGCAGCACATGCCCACCAATGAACAAGGCGAGCACGCCGATTTCGATGGCCCGGGCAATCGTTACAGCATCGGCATTGAAATGTGCGAGCATCGAGGCAGCAATCGCAACGCCACGCTCGATCGCACCGCGAAGCTCGCCGCCTATCTGATGATCAAAAACGGCATCCCTCTGCGCCATGTCGTGCCACACTACCATTGGCCCCGTCGCGGCGCTAAACCACCGAACAAAAACTGCCCGCATTTCCTCATGGACAATGGCCGCCCTGGCCGCAAGTGGCGTGCATTCTTGGCACGCGTCGATTACTACCACCGTCAAATGTTGCGCTAACATGTCTTCTCTCACACACGGCAGTCCAGGGAATCGCGAGACTTTCCTCGAACCCAACACCTTTTATCAATGCCAACGCTGCACGGCCTGTTGCAAGTGGCCGGGCGATGTGCGACTCGAGGAAGAGGAAATCCCCCGCATCGCCGCTTTCTTGGAGTTGACCGAGCAAGAGTTTCTCGATCGCTTCACTCGTCTGCGCACGAACCGACAAGGCCTTTCGTTGATCGAAAAAGAAAATCACGAGTGCATCATGCTGGACGGCCATGCCTGCCGCATTCATCCCGTCAAACCCTCACAATGCGCCGGTTTTCCGAACAAATGGAATTTCCCCGGCTGGCAAAAAGTTTGCGAAGCGATTGCCATCCCCATCGACGAGGCACGACAACGCGGATTGACGCCGTAGCCGATTCCGTGAACACTGCGCGCAGATGATTCAACAAATTCTCACTCACCCGGGCAGCGCTCACAAAGATGAGTTCCTCGCCTGCTGTCTGCTCATTGCCAAGCACCCCGTGCCAATTGTGCGACGCGAACCTACCGCCGATGACCTCGCGGACCCATGCACCGTCGTTGTCGATGTCGGCGGCGAGCACGATCCCGCGCGCATGAACTTTGATCACCATCAATTTCCCGCCGATGCCCCACCGATCTGCGCGCTGAGTTTGGTGATGATGCATCTCGGCATCTACGAAGACGCCCGCCTGTTCTGCGATTGGCTCGAACCCGCCGAATGGTTCGATACCAAAGGCCCCGTCAAAACCGCCGAGTGGCTGCAAGTGCCGCGCGAGGCTCTTAGCAAACTGCACTCGACCATCGATGTCACTGTGCTGCGCCGCTTTGCCACGAGCGCCAAACTCGAACCGGGTCAGGTCATTTGGGAGCTGATGCAAATGATCGGCAGCGACTTGATGTACTACCTCAACACCATGCGCGAACGCATTCAGTTGTTAGAAAAACATCTGCAATTTTGGACCTTCGAAAAAGCGCAACAGAGTTTCACAGCGGTATTCTTGCCACGGATCGAAACCGGCCTCGAAGATCTTTCCGGAGCGATTTCGCGCCACCTGCGCAACATCGGACGCGACAAAGAAGTCGTAGCGATGATTTACCCCGATCGACGCGGCGAAGGCTATGGGCTGAGTCGGCACAATGACCATCCGCAGTTGAATTTCACTCGCATCGCCGAGCATCCCGAAGTGCATTTTGCGCACCCCAGAGGATTTGTCGCCAAAACTTCCGTCACCGATCCCGCGACACTGCGCGAGTTTGTCCTGACTTGTTGGACGTGATGTCATCGCCATGAAAAAGCCATCGTCATCCCTGGGCACCACCATTCTGAAAAACGTCTCGCGCTCGTTTTATCTCAGCCTGCGTTTGCTGCCCGCCTCCATGCGCGAAGCCGCAGGTCTGGGCTATCTCCTCGCTCGCAGCAGCGATACTCTCGCCGATACCGCAGAGGTCGCCGTCGATGTGCGACTCGCACAGCTCGATGCCTTCGCCCAGGCGATCGCAGCAAACGCTCCTTTTCGCACCGACCCGATTCTTTTGCAGGCCTGCACGCCGGCAGAAAAAATCTTGTTGCAGACCATCGACGATCAATTGCTGTGGCTCCATCAGCTCGATCCAGCATCGCAACATCTCATCCGTGAGGTTCTCGCCGTGATCATTTCCGGGCAACGCCTCGACCTCGTCCGCTTTGGCCACGCCAGTGATCAACAGCATGTCGCGCTCGATGACGATGCCACTTTGCTCGATTACTGTCATCGCGTGGCCGGTTGCGTCGGACTTTTCTGGACTCGGCTCGGCTACCTCGCCGAAGGACCTCGTTTTTCCGAACAATCGCTAAGCACCATGGAAGGCTGGGGGCAACAACTGGGCTGCGGCCTGCAGTTGGTCAACATCCTCCGCGATCGGCCCGAAGACATCGCCCATGGCCGCTTTTATCTGCCCGGCACAAACCTTCTCGGCAATGACGAAGAACAACTCCGCGCACACAATCGCTGGATCGACCATGCCCGGAAATGCATCGCAGCAGGCCTACGCTACGCCGATCACGTCAAAGGGCGTCGAGCTCGTTGCGCCACGGTTTTGCCGGCTTTGCTTGCCATCGAAACTCTCGATCTGCTGGAAAAAGCCACGTGGCAGGACATGAAGCAACGCGTCAAAATCAACAAAGCCACAGTCTTCCGCTGCCTCGCCGAAGCCTGGCTTTACCCGTATCGACCCGAGCATTGAGTCGTCGCTCAGACGCGCAGTGGACAAGGAATTTCCACCACCATCATGCCAGCGGCACGAGCGGAATCGACACCCGCAGGAGCGTCTTCCATCGCCAGGCATTTTACGGGAGGCACGCCCAGACGACGCGCCGCTTCGAGGTAAATGTCGGGCGCTGGTTTGCCAATCGCCACGTCATCAGCCGTGATGACTTCATCGAACCAATCGGAAACGCCCACGATTTGCAGTGTTTTCTCAATGACAAAACGCGAACCACCCGTGGCAATGCCCATCGGCAC
>RDYF01000195.1 GCA_004293285.1 Verrucomicrobiota bacterium
CCTAACACATTGCCAGGGCCGCGCAGGCGGAGGTCGACTTCTGCAATCACAAAGCCGTCATGGCTATCGACGAGAGCTTGAAGTTTCTCCAGCGCTTCCGGCGTTTTGCCGTCGGTGAGCAAGATGCAGTACGACTTGTGCTCACCCCGACCAATCCGTCCGCGCAACTGATGCAGCTGCGCGAGACCAAAACGCTCGGCGTGATGGATGATCATGATGTTGGCATTGGGGACATCCACCCCGACCTCAATCACGCTCGTGGCCACCAGCGCTTGGGTTTCGTTCGCACGAAATGCCTGCATGGTCTGTTCTTTCTCCTCGCCGCTCATTTTGCCGTGAAGCAGACTGACTTGATGGGGCTTGAGACGTTTTTGCCATTTCGGAAAAGCTTCGGTCGCGGCCTCGGCTTTGACGTTTTCGGACTCGTCCACGAGCGGATAGACCAGATAGGCTTGTCGACCCTCCTCCAGATGCTGTCGCACAAAGGCCGTGATGTCGGAGATTTTGGCATCCTTGCGCAGCGCCGTGATCACCTTGCCCCGATTGGCCGGCCTTTCATCGAGCACCGAGACATCGAGATCGCCGTAAAGGGTGAGGGTCAGCGTGCGCGGAATCGGGGTGGCGGTCATCACCAGCACATCGGGTTTGACGCCATGGGAAATCAGCTGCGCCCGCTGGGCGACGCCGAACTTGTGTTGTTCATCGATGACGACAAAGCCGAGGTCGGTAAAAGTGCTGGCATCGTAGAGCAAGGCGTGAGTGCCAATGATGATTTGAGCGTCTTCCTCCGCCGCATGAGATTGTTCCTCGCGATTGCCAGTGCGCAGTGACAATCGCACGCCGAGTGGCTCCAGCCACTTGCGGAAGGTGAGGTAGTGTTGCTCGGCGAGAATTTGCGTGGGAGCCATCAGCGCGGCCTGGCAGCCCGAATCGATCGCGAGCAACATGCTGGCCATGGCGACAAAGGTTTTTCCCGATCCGACATCGCCCTGCAGCAAGCGATTCATCGGTCGCTGACTGCGCATGTCAGCGACGATTTCCTTGATCGAACGCTTTTGCGCGTTGGTGAGATCGAAGGGGAGCGATTGGTAAAATGCCTTGAGCAAGGTGGTTTTCTGGCCGAGAGAGCGACCCGCGAAATCGAGATGGCGGGCGCGACGCCAGACGACATTGAGTTGCAGAGTGAAAAATTCTTCCAACGCAAAACGTCGACGCGCCTGCTGGGCATGCTCCAGATTTTCCGGAAAATGAGCGAGCAGCAGATCCGCCATGCGAGTGCGCTGTGGATCGACGGAAAAAGACAGCTCCGCGCTCGATGGTTCGATGCGATGCAGCAACGCATGCTGGATCTCGCGCAAGCGGCGTTGGGCGATACCGCTGATGTTTTTGTAAATCGGCACCACGCGATCGACGTGGATCGATTCCGCGCCCTCATCGCGGATGATTTCGAACTCCGGGTGATCGATGACAAGTTTGCCCTTAAAATCCTTCACCTTGCCATAGACAATCACCTCATGCCCAGCGGCGAGCATTTTGGCAAGAAAGGGCATATTGAACCAGCGACAGGTAATTTTGTTCGAACCAAAAACGCCACCGCTGCCATTGAGAATCATCGCTTCATAAGCCGAGTAAGAAGCGGCATAGCGCATCGCACGGGCATCGATCACCATGCCGCGCAGGCAGACCGGTTGAGCGGTGGGCATGATGGGAAAAGCATCAAACTGGCGTCGGTCCTCATGCCGCTTGGGCAAGTGCATGAGCAGATCGTGATACGTCTTCAAGCCCGCCGCCGAGAGAGCAGAAATTTCCTTAGGCGTCAGAAAAGAAGA
>RDYF01000022.1 GCA_004293285.1 Verrucomicrobiota bacterium
TTCGAGTTCTTGCAGGATATTGCTCATAAAGGTAATGGGAAGTTAGAAGTAAGAAGGAATGGGAGTTTGAAATTAAAATGCTTGGGCGAGGCGGTTGATTCGACCTTGGACAGAGCCGTCGAGGACGTCATCGCCCACCTTAATGCGGAGACCACCGAGGATTTCGGGAGTGACCTGATATTGAAAAGTGAGGTCTTTGCCATATTGAGCAATGACCAGGTCAGCAGCGCGATTGCGCTCTTCTAGATCCAAGGGAGCGGCGCTCTCGATGGTCACCGTTTTGCGTTCGAGTTCGATGCGCACGAGACGCTTCAAGGTATTCAAGATCGCAACGTAATCGCGAGGCTTTTGCGCAACCAGCTTTTGGATGGCGCTGCGCAGCAGCGACTCACAAAGGCGGAAAATGCGGTTCGCGGAAGTCTTAGCAACTTTGGAAACTTTCATGGGAAAGAGCGAGAGAGATTAAGCTTGGACTTGGCGGAGAGCGTCGTCATTGATGGCACGCTGTTGATCGGCCGTGAGTTTGCCCGCAGTAGCATTTTGCGCGGTATCGGCGACCAATCGACCAAATTCACGCTTCAGTTCGGCAGCAATTTGTGCGCGTTCTGCTTGAGCAGCAGCTTCCGCTTTCGAGATGATTTGCTGAGCCGAAGAAATGGCTTCTTGCGTCTTTTGTTCAACAATGTTGGAGGCGCTGGCTTTGGCTTCCTCAATCATGCGCTTGGCATCGGCATTGGCTTTCTCAACAACCTCAGCCGTGTGCTTCGCGGAGTCGGCGAGTTGTTTTTCGATTTCGATCAATTTGGCTTCGCCGTCTGCAATGCGCTGCTTGCGTTGCTCCAGCATTTCTTGAATTGGACCAAAGGCAAACTTTTTGAGCAAGATGGCGACAATCAGGAAGCTGATCAATTGAGGAAAGAACAGTTCAGGATAGATTTTGAACTTCTCGGAGATACCATTCACGGTATCGGCAAGACCTGCTTCCTCAGTAGGGACTGTTGTGACGGCGAGTAGTGTCAGTTGGTAGAACATAGAAGTTTGGGAAAAAAGCCAGTAGTGATGTGTGATGGGAGGAGGAAAGGGTGGGGGGAAGGGAAAGGGGGTATCCCTCAGGATACCCCCGAGAAGGCCATTACTTCGCAAGGAAGATCGCGAAGAAGACGATACCTTCGATCAGAGCGGCAAGAATGATCGAAAGGGTAAGGATGTTACCAGCAGCACCTGGGTTGCGACCCGTTGCTTCAGCAGCTTTAGCACCAAGAAGACCGATGCTGATCGCAGCACCGACAGCGGCGAGGGCGACGTGGAGGTTACCGGAGATTGCGGCAAGGATAGGAAGTGTGGACATAGTATCTATTTTTCGTTTGGTTGTTGGTTTTCCGTTTCCCACGGTTTCAGTCCATGGTCAAAACGGGAAAGGGGTTAGTGGTGCTCGTGACCTTCTTCCTCGTGATGCTCGCAGATGAGCTTGAGGAACACAGAAGTGAGCAGCATGAAAACAAGAGCTTGGATCAGGCCAACGAGCATTTCCATGAAATAGAAGGGGATCGGAGGCAGCCAGTTCGTATACCAGTTGCCCGTGATGGCCGTCATCGTTTCGAGAGTCGTTTCACCAGCGAAAATGTTACCGAAGAGACGGAACGATAGAGCGACAGGGCGGAAAAGGATCGAAACAAGCTCCAGAATGCCAACGAAAGCAAACACCACCAACATCATAATCGCCATGGGGCCTGAAAACTGTCCTTTGGGAGCAAAGATGTGCTTCACGAAGCCGACAATGCCATTTTCAGAAATCGCCCAGTAGAACCAAATGAGCGCGAACGAGATCGCCATGGCGAGAGTCATGTTCAGGTCGGCATTGCCACCGCGCAGGAAAGGGTGGAATGTGTCATGACTATCGCCACCATATCCACCTTCTTTAAACCATCCGACGGTGCCGACACCTGGAATCAATCCGAACCAGTTGGTAAAGAGAATCAGCACGAAAATCGTGCCAAAGAACCAGAACGTGCGCTTCACCAGGTGAGCTCCAAGAATCCCCTCAAGGAAGTTGTAGAGACTTTCCACAATCCACTCGACGAAGTTTTGCAAGCCAGACGGCACTAAGGCAATTTTGCGAGTTGCCAATTGAGCAACAAGAATGACAACAGCCGCCACGATCCAAATCATCAGCATCGAATTGCTAATGACGACGGGACCGAAGCGGAAAATCTCCTCCGCATGGACTGGCAGGTGATCATGAGCAGCACCGGCAGCAAGAGCAGGAGAAACGCAGGCGAAAAAGACAGCGAGAGAGGTGATGAGTTTACGCATTTGGGAAAACGGTAGCGGGTGCCGATTTGTTATTCGATTTTTTCACCTTTTGACAAGTTTTATTTGTGAAAAATTTCACAAGCTCAAAAAGCTATTGAAAATCAACATTTATCGAATTTTCTCATCGTCGGAATTTGTCAAGTGAGAGCCGACAGACAAAATTAGCCATAACGAAAAGAATCCTTGTCAATTGGCGAAGTACTCTCTAATTGCTTCGTGACCCCTACGTAAAAACACACAAACCTACATGAGTAACTCATTAGACACAACGACGGCGCCCAATGCAAAGCGATTGCTTTGGGCGGGATTTATGGCGATTCTCGCCGCAGGTGTTGGATACTCCGTTCGCGGAGGCATCCTTGGCCAATGGGCAGAACAATTTGGTTTCACCATGACTGATCTTGGTAAAATCACTGGCGGTGGTCTGACGGGATTCGGGATTGTCATTATCCTTAGTTCCCTGATTGCTGATAAAGTGGGATACGGTAAACTTATGATTACCGCATTTGCTTTGCACTTTATTTCTGCTGTAATCACTTTAGCTGCTCCTGCAGCATTTGCTTCGGGCGGTAAAGAAGCCGCCTTCAATTGCCTATTCTGGGGAATGTTTATCTTTGCTGTCGGAAACGGATTGTGCGAAGCAGTTGTGAATCCACTTACCGCAACTTTGTTTCCTAATAACAAAGCGCACTATTTGAACGTTCTTCACGCAGGATGGCCCGCAGGTTTGGTTATTGGAGGCCTTGCTTCTGCTTTTATGGCTGCTAAACCAGCTGAGAATGGTGCCGCAGCTATCTCTGCAGTGGACTGGAAAATTCAAATGTCGTTGTTCTTAATTCCGGTCATCATTTATGGCGTGATGTTACTGGGGCAAAAGTTTCCAAAATCAGAAGCGACTTCTGCTGGAGTTACTCTTGGCCAAATGTTGATGAGTATCGCCACACCGCTAATGTTCGTTCTTCTCATTATTCATGCCCTAGTGGGATATGTAGAGCTAGGCACTGACTCTTGGATTAGTAAAATCACAGGTACCATCATGGCGAGTCCTGCGGCTGGCTTGAAATTGTTCGTTTACACATCATTGCTGATGTTCGGATTACGTTTTGTAGCCGGTCCTATTGTTCATAAAATCTCACCTCTTGGTCTTTTGCTAGTTAGCTCCGTCCTCGGGTTTCTTGGTCTGAAATTATTGGGTAGTGCCACAACTGTCGTAGCTTGCGTCATTGCAGCTACAGTGTATGCATGCGGTAAAACATTTCTTTGGCCAACAATGCTAGCAGTAGTCTCAGAGCGCTTCCCCAGAGGCGGTGCCGTTGCTGTCGGACTAATTGGTGGTGTAGGCATGCTTTCAGCAGGACTACTTGGTGGTCCTGCTATTGGTTTCAAGCAGGACTATCATGCATCTGCTAATCTGAAGGAGATGGCTCCTGAAGCTTATGAGCGCTACAAATCAGCGAGTCAAAATTCTTTCATGGGATTTAACACGGTTGGGTTGGATGGTGCTAAAGTAGGCGTATTGTGCGATGCTAACGGTTCAGGTGCTGAGCTTGACAGAGTCACAGCCCTACTTGCAAAAGAAAATACTAAAGATGAAAACCATGAGAAACTAGCTGGATGGTGGAACGACGTTAAACCGCTTGCCGAAAAAGACAAAAAACCTGTATCGGATGCAGGCATCTATGGTGGGCAAATGGCTCTGAAACTGACATCTTATGTTCCTCTCACAATGGCTTTATTATTCTTGCTCTTGATTGCGTATTTCCGCACTCAAGGGGGATACAAGCCAGTTGAGTTGAAAGAGCAAAAGTAATAGTTTTCAGATAATTATCTTCTCGGGCGTCCTGTTCTGCAGGGCGCCCTTTTTTTATCGCTGAGCAAGCTGTTGACCGACCTTTTTCCAAAAAGGGAAAAAGCCACTGCGGGCGAAGGGAAAGTAACGCGCGTCTTCCTCTCTCCGAAGCGCATGGATATCGATTTGTGCCGTGGAAAGCTCTTGCAGGAATGGTCGCAAGGCGTCATCGAGCGGCCCGACCATGGGTTTCATCATCACGACTTGTTCAATGGATCGTTCGGCGATGAGAGGATGGATGTCTCGCAGATCTTGCACCACATCGCAGCGTTGCTGAAAATGTGAACCCACACGTGAAATGGCATCTTGGAATGCGGCTTGTCGCCATTGCTGACGAGGCGAAAGCGGATTCGAAGCAGCTCGGTCAAAAAATACGATTCGCTCGGGTTGCAGCTTCGCTAAGGTGGTTTGTTCGATCGATAGGTCTTCTTCGTGCAGGAGAATCAATGTTTTGCGCTGCGTTGATGGTAGGCTTGTGGTGAGATCGAGCGATTCGATGCGCTCATGAGCCCGCTCCTCACTTGGGATCGATACCGTGATGGCGTCGAGCATTTCCATGCCCTTGCTGGGCGGAGCATGATGGTAGCGCTCGATGTTATCGCGTCGCACCAGATACGTTTTTCCTGCCGTCTGCAAACCGGCGACCCAACGCCAGCTGAGAGTGTTGCTGGCGGCATCGGCATCGAGCAAATGCTGGAGAAAAAACTCCGCGCCCAGTGCCCAAGGAAGTTTTTGATGATGAATCCAAAACGAGGCCCACCACATGCGGGCGTGATTGTGCAGGTAGCCCGTCTCGCGGAGTTCCTGTGCGAAGTCATCCATCACCGCGCAACCACTCTGGCCCAGCGCCACGGATTGCGAGCGTTGTCGATCTTCGTCCGAAAATCCCGACAGCTGAGAGAGGTAATCCTGCCACACGCTTGGTCGCCATTCGAGCCATCCTTTCCAATAAGAACGCCATAGCACTTCTTGCAGAAACTTTTCTACTGCAACAAAAGAATGCTGACTTAGCACCTGATCGACGACTTCCTGCTGCGAGATCAATCGGTGCTGAAGTGCGGCAGATAACTGAGAGACATTGCGATGAGAATCGACCACGGAATTTCGTTCACGCGCGTATCGATGAGCACGCTTCGCAAAAGCTTCCAACTGCGCCAGTGCTTCTGCACGCGTGGCTGCCTGACGAGGAAAAGGAAAGATCGATTGAGTCATCGGAAAGGACGCTACGATAAGATCATCTCGACGCAACCGACATTTCCATCGACCCAAAGAATGCGGATCGCGGTAAGGCATGGATGAATCCATGACGATCATGGATATATAGGAGAAAAATGTTACCATGCGAGGACTGACCCCTAAGGGGTTTCAATTCGCTGCAAAAAAATCTGTCACATCGGGGCAAAGTGTGATGAAGTCGCCGCGTCGTTCGTGAGCAACTGCGAATGACTTTTTTTGATTTTTTACGCATGAAAAGCTACCGTCACATCCCGATTCGCGATCTTTCCGGTGAGGAACTGAAAGCCCTTAGTGATTCCATGAAGCTCTCGCTCTCGCGCGAGGATATGGAAGTGGTTCAGAGCATCTATCGCGAATGGGATCGCGAACCGACCGATGTGGAGATGGAGGTCATTGCGCAAACGTGGAGTGAGCACTGCAAGCACCGGATATTTGCGGCGACGATCACTCACGAAACGCCATCGGGCACGGAGGAAATTCGCTCGCTTTTCAAAACGTTCATCAAGCAACCCAGCGAACGCATCATGGAGAAAAAGCCCGGCTTTGTGTTGAGTTGCTTCCATGATAATGCAGGTTTCATCCGACTCGATGACACCAAGGCGGTGTGCTTGAAAGTGGAAACGCACAATCACCCTAGTGCCATCGAACCCTACGCAGGGGCGAATACGGGCATCGGCGGTGTGGTGCGGGACATTCTCGGTGCCGGCAAAGGCGCCAACCCGATTGCTAACGTCGATGTCTTTTGCTTCGGCGCGCCCGATACGAAGCAGGAGTCGATCAAAGGAAAAGACGTGATTCATCCGCTCGGCATCATGCGTGGTGTGGTGCGCGGCGTGCGCGATTATGGCAATCGCATGGGCATCCCGACGGTGAGCGGTGCGATTCAGTTCGACCCCACTTACATTTACAACCCGCTCGTTTACGCAGGCACGGCGGGGGTGATCGAGCACAAGTACATCGATAAAGCGATGCGACCTGGCTTGAAAATCATCGTCGTTGGCGGACGCACGGGTCGGGATGGACTCAAAGGTGCGACCTTTTCGTCGGCATCTCTCACTGGCGACAGCCACGTCGAAGACCAAAGTGCTGTGCAAATTGGCAATCCGATCGAAGAGAAAAAAGCCGCCGACTTCATTTTGGCGGCGCGCGATCGGAATTTGATCGAGTTCATCACCGACTGTGGAGCAGGGGGCTTCAGTTCGGCAGCGGGGGAAATGCTCAGCGAAACGGGTGGCGAACTGTTCCTCGACAACGCACCACTGAAAGAGCCTGGTTTGGTCTCATGGCAAGTGTTCATTTCCGAGAGTCAAGAGCGCATGGTGCTTGCGGTTGAAGAATCCGCTTTGCCCGAACTGCAAGCCTTGGCCGATACTTTCCAAACGGAGTTGACGGTGCTCGGTCACTCCGACGATACCGGCATTCTCAAAGTTTGGCATTTGGGCGAATTGGTTTGTGAGCTCGATAACTCCAAGCTCCACGACGCGCCCACACGTCAACTGCGCTCGCGTTTCCAAGGCAGCCCTGGCGCGACCGGTTTGGTTGGAAAAGACATCGATCTCGCCGCTTCGCTGCGCGCCATTTTGGCCGACTTCGCCGTTTGCTCGCGTGAGCCCATCATTCGGGAATACGATCACAAAGTCCAAGGAAACACCTTGCTCGAGCCGCTCGCTGGCGCCAAAGGTGATGCGCCGCAGGATGGTTCTGTGATTGCCATCGATGGCTCGTCAAAGGCCATGGCGCTGGGACTTTCCTTATTGCCCGAATGGGGCAAAACCGATCCTTGCGCGATGGGTCGTGCCAGCATGGACGAAACCATGCGCTCCTTGGTCATCGTGGGTGCTGATCCCGATCAAATTGGTTTGCTCGACAACTTCTGCATGGGCAACCCGAACGATCCCGATGAATTGGGTCGACTGGTCGAGTGCGTGAAAGGCATTGCCGCCGCTGCTGAAGAATTTGAAGCACCATTCATTTCTGGTAAGGACTCGTTCTACAACTACTTCGAAACGGAAGATGGTCCCATCAACATTCCCGTGACCTTCCTTTGCAGCGGCATTGGCATCGTCGAAGATCAAAAACACGTCACCGGTTCGTCTCTGCGTCGCAACAATTCCGTGCTGTGTTTGCTCGGCGAAACCAAAGACGAAATGGGTGGATCGGTGTTTGCGCGTCATCACGGTCTTCAAGGCGCACTGGTGCCGCAGACCGATTGCGCGAAGAACTTGCAAGCCTATCGGAAATTCCATTCGGCTGTGGAAATCGATCTCGCTCGCTTCGGCGAATTGGCACCGGCAGTGGCTTTGTTCAGCGAATCCACCGGACGCATTTTGATCGAGGTCGAAGCAGCTCATCTCGATGCCGTGAAGCAGCATTTCGCCGATCAAGCGTTTGCTGTCATTGGCAAAGCCGTCGATCAGCATCAGGATGTGGTGGTGAGTCAGTCAGGCCAAGAACTGCTGCGTGAAAACATCAGCACGCTGAAGTCGGCTTGGAAACAGCGTTTGGCAGAGTTTTACTGAGACCTGCCGCGGTTCACGACTGCATGATTCGACGAAAAGTGGCCACATCCTCGGCTGGAACGATGGGTGTGAGCCACTTTTCTCGTTGAAACCAAGTAATCTGTCGCTTGGCGTATTGACGGGTCGCCTGGAGAATCAACTCTTCGCATCGGGCGAGATCGACCTTGCCATCGAGATACTCCAAGATCTGTTCAATGCCAATCGCTTTGCGGCATGTGGCGGAAAAGCGATCCCGCAAGGCCGCTACTTGATCGATGGCTCCCATCGAAAGCATGTGCTTGGTGCGCAGAGCGATGCGTTGGTGGAGGGTTGGACGCGGAATCTCCAAAACCGCACCGCGCAGCGCAGCAACGCACTCCGCCTGTACGTGTTCCCATTGCTGGCGTTGCTCCGAAACAGGTCGTCCGCTGAGGCGGAAAATTTCCACGGCGCGACTGACATATCGACGGTTTTGTCGATTGATTTGCGCCGCCTCTCGCGGGTCGACCTTTTCCAATTCTGCTACCAACTCCTCCAGTGACAAAGCGTCCAATTCCGCACGCAACGCGGCATCGCCTGCAGGCAAGGGCGAGGGACCATGAGTGAGAAACTTCAGATAGAGTCCTGAGCCGCCTGTCACGATGGGGATTTTTCCTCGCGAGAGGATATCTCGAATCACCGACTGTGCCATTTCCCGATAGCGTTCTGCATCGCACGATTCGGTCGACGAAAGAACGCCGTAAAGATGATGAGGAACTTGATCCTGCTCTTCCCGCGAAGGGGCAGCTGTGATCAAGTCGAGACCGCGATAGAGCTGATAGGCATCGGCATTGACAATTTCGCCGCCGCATTCCTTTGCCCAATGGAGAGCAAGTGCCGATTTGCCGCTAGCGGTCGGGCCACAGAGGAAAAAAGGTCGGAGTTCCATGAGAAAACTTACGAAAAATGGCTATAAAGCTGATTGAATCGTGAAAATTCCAAGGCTTTTCCAGATTCGCAATCGACTTCCACAATCGCTCCACAAAGTCGTACGGGGCCTTTGGCAATGGGAAAGCGCGTAGGCAATCCTGAGCGGAATCGCCAGACGACCGAATCGACCGCACGACCGAGAACGGAGTCATCGGGTCCACACATGCCAGCATCGGTCAGATACGCCGTGCCGTGAGGCAGGATGGTGTCATCGGCCGTTTGCACGTGCGTGTGCGTTCCCACAACGGCGGAGACCTTGCCATCGAGCATGCGTCCCATGGCGATTTTCTCGCTGGTGGTTTCGGCATGAAAGTCCATGAAAACGACTTTGACCCCGAGCTCAAAAGGATTCTCGAGGGGCGGTTGCATGAACGAGCGACCTTGCGCCTGCATGACTGCGACTTTGCCCTTGGCGGTATCCAAAATCACCGAGCCAGCACCGGGGGTTCCTTTGGGGTAATTGCCGGGACGAAGAAGTCGTGGCTCTGTCGGAAAATGATGCACGATTTCCGCCTGATCCCAAACGTGATCGCCAGTAGTGATGACAGCTGCGCCAGCGCGCAACAGGTCGATGGCGATTTTGGGAGTAATGCCGCGGCCAGCCGCAGAGTTTTCGCCATTCACAATGACAAAGTCGATGCGGTGATCACGGCGAATTTCAGGCAAGTGTTGCTGCACTGCCTTGCGGCCGGGCTCGCCGACAATGTCGCCGAGGAAAAGAATGCGAATGGTATCAGACATGAGGTAAAAAAAGAGACAGAAGAAAAAGGAAAAACGACGCGAGACATTAGCTCACATCGGGTCGCGCAGCGCGGACATCGGTGATTATTGCGATCAATGGTGAAAGCAATGTCCCAAGGAGGATCGGGGAGTTGTCGTTCACCGCCATTAAAAAACATCGCCGATTGCTCGTTGAGGCCATTTTTTCCTTGGCGTAAAAACAATCGCAAATGCTTGTTTTTCAGATGCATGGGCGGGCGACTCAGAAACACATTGCGGGCGAAAAACACGGGTTGCGGATTGCCACTGCCGAAAGGCTGAAGAAGCTCGTAAGACTTGAGGAAGTCCAGTGAGAGCCAATCAAAGCTGAGCTCGGCATCCAAGTAAATCTTCGGCATCCTTTGCTCGATGGTGGTGTGGCGCAGCACATGCTCGGCAAAACTCTGGCGGAAGGCATCGAGCTGTGACTCGTCGATCGAAATGCCCGCAGCCATTTCATGACCACCTCCCGCTACGAGCAGAGAACGACATTCTTCAATCGCAGCTACCAGCGAAACTCCCGGGATCGAGCGCCCTGAGCCCTTGCCCATACCTTGTTCATCGATCGAGATGATGAAGGTCGGTCGATGATACTGACGCATCAAACGCGACGCCACAATGCCGACCACACCCGGATGCCAATCGCGCGAACCGAGCACAATGACGGGATCGTGTTCGTAGTCTTTCATCATCGCCAGAGCCTCACGGCGCATGCGTTCTTCCAGATTTTGTCGTTCGCGATTGAAATCATCAAGAATCGCCGCAAGTTCCTGCGCTTCTGTTTGATCTTGTGTGAGCAAGGTGGCGAGCGCCATTTCGGGCTGATCCATGCGCCCCGCAGCATTGAGTCGGGGACCGATGCGGAATCCGACATCCATCGAGCTGGCATTGCCATTCATGCCGACGGCTTTTTGCAGCGCGAGCAAGCCGAGATTTTTGCTTTGCGGCAAGCGCTTCAATCCATGGCGAACGATCAGTCGATTCTCGCCAATCATCGGCACAATGTCCGCAATGGTGGCAACACTGACGCGATCGAGAAAATCCTTTAAATCAAAATTTTCGATTGGACGCGTTTTGAGCATGGCGTGAATCACCTTAAAACAAACCCCTGCGGCGCAGAGATAGGGGAAATCACTGCCACATTTGGGATTCACCAAGGCCACACAAGGCGGTCGACCGCGCAAGCCTGGTTCGTGGTGATCGAGAACAATCACATCCACACCGCGTTCTTGCAGCGCCGCGATTTCATCGACTGAGCTCGTGCCACAATCGACCGCAATCAAAAGATCCGGCAGAGTCAATTCGCGCTCAAAGCGTTCCAGCGCTGCCATGCTCAAGCCGTAGCCTTCCGAGCTGCGTTGTGGGACGAAAAATTTCGCTTCCACGCCGTATTTTTTCAACGCGTCATAAATCACCGAAATCGAGGTGACGCCATCGACATCATAATCGCCGAAAATGCCAACCGTCTGGCCTTGATCGATCGCTTGAAACAAGCGCGCCACGGCGAGGTCCATTTCTGGCAACAAAAAAGGATCCGACAAATCCTTCAATTTCGGATCGAGAAAACGATCCAAGGCATCGGCAGCGGCAATGTTGCGCTGCTGTACCAAATGTGCCAAAATGGCAGGAAAGTCCTTGGAGTGGTCATTTTCATCCATCTGAAATGACTCACCTCGCAAAATCCATTCTACCTCTGCCAATCGCATCTGAAGCAGCTTAGGTCAGGAATCTGGCACTGACAAGCGTTGATCGATCGCAGTGCCAAAAAACCTTTGCGATTCTTCTGTTGCAAAGGCTCACTCCGTGACATCGGGGTAAGATCCCAGCAATTTCACGAGGGAACAATGCTGACGCAACTCCTGCAATGCGTGCGCAACCTTCTCATCCTCGCAGTGTCCGGCAAGATCGACGTAAAAAATGTATTCCCAATCCTTTTGTTTGGAGGGTCGGGATTCGATTTTCGACAAGTTGATCTGAAATTGGTCAAAGGACTGCAAAGCACTCACAAGCGCGCCCGGTTTGTCCTGGATCGAGAACAAAATCGAGGTGCGATCATTCCCCGTAGGCGGGCAGGTTTTTTCGCCGATGACCAAAAACCGAGTGGTGTTGGTGGCGCGATCTTGGATCGAAGTTTCGAGAATCGTGAGTCCGTGAATTTCGGCAGCAAGCGCGCCACCGAGAGCGGCGGCGCCGTGATCCGCATATTCCAAGGCGAGCTTTGCCGCCTTCGTGGTAGAAGAAACCTCGACCAGATCGGCTTCGGGGAAATTTTTCAGAATCCAATGACGGCATTGGCCAAAGACCTGAGGATGCGAATACAGCGTGCGAATTTTCTCGCGGGGAATGGCGGCCATCAGGTTGTTTTCGATGCGCAGCAATATCTGAGCGCAAATGTGCAACGGCGAATCCACAAACAAGTCCAGGGTGTGAGAAACAGCTCCTTCCGTGGAATTTTCGATGGGGACCACGCCGTAGTCAGCCCGACGTCGGGCAACTTGATCAAAGACATCGGCGAAGTTCGGTTGTGAGGCATACTCAACCGAATGGCCGAATTTTTTGATTGCCGCTTGATGCGTCCATGTTCCCTCGGGTCCGAGGTAAGCAATTTTGAGATCGTCCTCCAAGGCCAAGGCGGCCGACATGATTTCTCGGTAAATGGCGAGAATCGACTTATCGGGCAATCGACCTTGATTTTTTTCTAACAGCTTTTTCAACAAAGCGTCCTCGCGTTCGGGTGCGTAGATTTGCAATCCTTCCTTCTTCTTGATCACGCCCACCTCGTGGACGAGCTCAGCACGCTGGGAAAGGAGGTCCATCAGTGCCGAATCGACGGCATCAATTTTTTTTCGTATATCTTCTAGGCTCACGGTGATTCAGGTGCAGGATTTTCCTCGGGGGCGGCAGTTGTTTCCCATTCGGGAGAAGTGGGGGCAGGAGCGAGAGGCAATTGTTGCACCTGCTCTGCGGTTTCTGCGGCGGGTTCTGGCAATTTCACCTTGCGCAGTTCCGCGGCATTCGGCAGGTCGTCGATGTTGCGAATGCCGAAATGCTCGTAAAAAAGTTCCGTCGTCTCGTAAAGCAAAGGGCGACCCGGTAGATCGGCGCGTCCGCCAATGCGCACCAAATCGCGATCCAGCAGCTTCTGCAGCATGCCATCGCAAGAAACACCGCGCACCGCTTCAATCGCAGCTTTGGTGATGGGTTGACGGTAAGCGACAATCGCCAAAGTTTCCATAGCCGGGCCGCTGAGACGCTCGGGCTTGCGACCAGGGAATAGTTGTCGGACAAAGTCCCCAAATTGCGGCGATGTATAAAACTTCCAACCCTTCGCGCGCTCTTGCAGAGAAAACGATCGACCACTGGTGGCGTATGATTCATTCAGCGAGCCAATCGCCGCCAACACCTCGGCGCTACTGACGGTGGCAAGAGCAGAAAGCCACAAAGGCAAGGCCTCTGGGGCATCGCCTTCATCGCACTCGCGCTGAAAAACATCCTCCGCCTCCGCCACGCGTGCTCGCACCAAACGGGCCAATTCTTCGGCGCTCAGTGGCTCACTAGAGGCAATGAGGAGGGCTTCTACGATTAAGGGCAAATCCATACTTCGGGGCAACACTAGGAATCTTCTGAGCAAGGTGCAAGCATGCAAATGCGACCTTCTTCACTGCGGAAGAATTATTTTGCCAAAATTGCACTTTTCCCTTGCAGAATCACGACGTCACCGCTATCCACTCTCGCCCTTACGCATTGGTTTTGCGTGAGACCAATCATCCAACTGATACGATCATGGCTGCCAAAAAAGCTGCAAAGACTCCACCGGCCTCGGTGGCAAAGAAATCATCGAAGACTCAAGCAGCGGCAGTTCCTGCAAAGAAGACTGCTGCCAACAAAGCTGCGAAAAAGGCTGCTGTTGCGAAAGCACCAGTGAAAAAAGCGCCAGCTCCTGTGGTCAAAAAAGCGACAGCCCCTGCGGCGAAACAAGCCTCTGCTCCGACAAAGGCAAAACCGCAGGCTGAACCGAAGAAGGCAGCTGTTCCATCGAAGCAGCCAGCGAAACCTGATCCCAAGCCTTTGGCCAATACCGCAGCGCCGAAGACCGTGGTCACCAAAGCTGTCGAACCAGTCGTTGCGCCGAAAGCCAAAACGACCGCTCCCGCTGCACAAAAGAAATTCACTCCGCCACCCGCGAAGCAGACGTTTTCGCCCGACACCATCATTGTCGAACCCATCACCGACCCGAAATTTCTCGCTTTCACGCAAAAGCAAAAGCAACGATTGTTGGATCTACGCGATGAAATTGTCGATGCCATGACGGGTTCGGCGCGCGAAGCCATTCGCAGTTCTCCTGAAGGCAGCGAGGCCTCGGGAAGCGGCATGCACCAAGGCGACGCAGGCAGCGATGCCTACGACCGCGACTTCGCGCTTAGCGTGCTAGCCAAGGACCAGGATGCTTTGTATGAGATCGAAGAAGCCTTGTTGCGCATCAAAAAAGGCACCTATGGTCTGTGCGAAATGTCGGGCAAACCGATTCCCATTCCACGTCTTGAAGCGATCCCTTTCGCTCGTTTGACCGTCGACTGCCAAGCGCAGTGGGAGAAGGAATTTGGCACCAAGAAATTCCGTCCCAGCGGCAGCATTGGATTCAGCGGGGGAGGAATTTTTGACGAGGATGAAGATTCTGATACGATTTCGCTTGACGAAGATGAAGATTAATGTAGTTTCGCGCTCCCATCACTCTTAGCCATGCCACGCGATATCATCATTCTCGAATGCACCGAAGCCAAAGCAGAAGGTAAACCAACTTCTCGCTACGTGACGACCCGTAACAAAAAGAGTCTCCGCACTCCTGGTCGTCTCGAAAAGGTGAAATTTAATCCTTTCCTTAAGCGCAGAACTCTTCATCGCGAACTCCGCTAATCTTAACGCATATGCAAGAAACTGAACCAAAGACCGTCGAGCGCCGCATTGCTTTTCGTAAGGCCAATCGCCGCATGACCCGCCGTCGCCAGGATATTCCTGCTGACAAAATTGAACACACCAACGCTGATTTGTTGTCGAAATTCACCTCGACTACGGGCAAAATTCTTCCACGTCGTGTGACTGGAGTGCCTGCGAAGCTTCACCGCAAGATCACACGCGAAATCAAGCGTGCTCGCGCGTTGAATCTGGTCCCATAATCGGACGAATCTACGCTTTTAGGGCTTGTCCGTAATCACTCGGGCAAGCCCTTTTCGTTTCTTGATGCTCCCTTCTTATCCATTGCCCATTTCCTGCTGACTCATGGAACCACTGACTGATACCCAAAATGAGCCTGATAACCGCCAAATTGCGATCGATCGTGTTGGCATCAAAAATCTTCGCTATCCCGTGGAGGTTAAGGAAAAGTCAGGCCATCATCAGAAGACTGTGGCGAATGTTGCGCTTGCGGTCGACTTGCCACAGCATCTGAAAGGGACTCACATGAGCCGATTCGTCGAGGTGCTGAACTCGCACGGCACTTGTCTTGACATTCATCGCTTGCAGGAAATCCCACAGCAGTTGTTGCAAAAGTTGTCTGCTGAGCGTGCTCATGTCACATTTCAATTTCCTTTTTTTATCAACAAAAAAGCTCCCATCAGTGGAGGAACGGGACTGCTGGATTATGAAGTTCGATGGGAAATGGAGTGCTCCGTCGATGGCAAAGTCGACTTACTGATCACGGTCATGGTTCCTGTGGCGACCTTGTGTCCCTGCTCCAAAGCCATCAGCGAGCGCGGCGCACACAATCAGCGTGGCGTGGTGACGTATTCCGTGCGCTCACGACAACCGCTGTGGATCGAAGACTTGATTGCTTTGGTTGAGAGTTCGGCAAGTTGTGAGTTGTATAGCTTGTTGAAGCGTCCAGACGAAAAATACGTCACGGAAAAAGCCTACGACAATCCGGTTTTTGTCGAAGACTTGGTGCGCAATGTGGCCGCCCAAAGCAATGATCACAAAGAAATCACCTGGTATCGGGTGGAAGCCGAGAATTTTGAGTCGATTCACAATCACAGCGCCTACGCGGTGATTGAGTCGAAGTGATCGAGCATCCGAAACAAAAAAAAATCCCACACTTCAGTAGAAGGTGGGATTTTTTTGTGAGAGCGAAGGGGTTCTATCAAGCCGACTTCGGAGCACTCGAAGCAGCCTTCGTTGCTGCCGCAGCGCTCGAACCAACTGTCGAGCGACCTACAAAAATGGCGCCGGGTTCCATGGTCAGCACGCTGGCCTTGATGTCGCCGATGATTTCAGCGCCAGACTTTACATCCACGCGATCGATGGCTGTGATGTTGCCATTCACCTTGCCATGCACCACGACAGTGCCGGTTTGGATTTCAGCACTAATGCGGGCATTTTCGCCGATGATCAAATTGCCTTGCGAGATGATTTCTCCTTCGACAATGCATTCCACGATCAGATCGTTGGTGAATTTCAAGGAACCTTTGACTTCGACATCTGTCGAGAGGACATTGCGGGAGTGTGCAGACATAGCGCTGTTGGTAGGTGTGGTGGATTTGGGGGAAAGAGTGGCAGGAGTCGCACTGGGAGCAGGAGCCGCTTGCGCTTGGGGCGCGGGAGCGACAGCAGCCGAGGCGACGGGCGCAGGGGTAGTGGCAGGCTGAGGTGCGCTTGGTGCGGGGGTGGGATTGCTGACAATTTTCTTTTCGAACATAATTTTTGTGGTGGTAGTGTGATGAGAGGAACGAGATGAAGAATCTCAAGCAAAGGAAAGGCTTATGGCTTTTTCTTTTTCTGCTTCAAGCCGTCGATCAGAGGATTGCCCGTGTTGCTGCTTTCTTCCTCGGAAGGAGGCTGGGCCAAGCTCGCAGGTGGTGCTTCGACTGCGGGTGGGGGATCAATTTCCGTAGGCGCTTGAAACGACAGAAACTTCAAGCGTTCTTGAGCGGCATTGACAAAGGGGCTATTGGGGAAATCGCGTGAGATCGAACGATAGCTTTCTTCAGCTGCTTTCAGATTGCCTTCGCTTTTGGCGATATCACCAAGCGCAAGGGTAGCTGCGGGAACCAGATAACGAGCGTCCGAACGAGCAAGGACGGCTTCAAATGCCGATTTGGCATCGCCCGATTTTCCTTGTGCGAGCAAGCGCAATCCCAGCGATTGCTGCGCAATTGCCGCCGCTGGATGAGTCGGATGAGAGGCTAGAATCTCGCGCAGACGAGCAATTGCTTCGTCCTGTTGACCTTTTTTCCACAGCAAATCCGAAGCGGCGAGTGATGCTGTGACAGCAGCAGGAGTTTGGGCAAAATCGGTAGAAACTTTCTGCAAGGCATCGACATCCTTCGCTGCGTAGAGCGCCTGACCTGCCGCCATGGCCTCATCGGCTTGGATCGTGCGATACACCATGTAACCGCCGATGCTCAGAGCTACGGCGACCGAAGCAGCTGCGAGTGCTTTCTGGTTGCGATCCAAGAATTGCTCAAAGGCGCTAGGGCCTTGAACAATCTCTCCGAGCGGAAGGGGTGAGCTTGACAAATCAGACATATCTGGACGCAAACTGCATGCTAGTGAGAAAAAAATCAATGGAAAAATTTTTTCGACGAACCGTGATGGGAGTGGACGATGCCAAAGGGATTTGATAGTTGAATGCGCAGATGTCAGAGACCTTGTTCGTGATTGCGGGAGAGATAAGCGGCGATGCCCATGGTGCGGGATTGCTACACGAGTTGCTTCAGCAATTTCCGCATTTGAGCATTGCTGGCGCGGGTGGGCCTCAGATGAAAGCGTTGGCAGGACCGCAGCTGCGCGATTGGGTGGAAGACGCAGCGGTGATGGGCATTTGGGAAGTGCTGAAGCACTATCGATGGTTCCGCGAACAGTTTCGGCAGTTAATGGAGCAAGCCGTGGCCATGCAGCCGAAGGTTTTGTTGTTGATCGATTATCCCGGATTCAACTTGCGCTTTGCACGCGCACTGCGCGAGAAGCTGCCGTCGACCAAAATTGTCTACTACATCAGCCCCCAAGTCTGGGCTTGGAACCGGGGACGAATTCCGATGATGGCGCGCGTTTTGGACGAAATGATGTGCCTATTTCCCTTCGAGGAAGAAATTTTTCGGGATGCGGGACTGCGAACGACTTTTGTCGGGCATCCCTTGGTCGATGAACTCGAGAGTGCCAGAACGACAGGGGAGCGCGATGAATTGCTGGTTGGGCTCTTTCCGGGAAGTCGCGAAAGAGAAATTCATCGTTTGTTTCCGATGATGCTCGATGCCGCACAATGCCTGCGAAAACAGCGTCCGAATCTGCGCTTCGAAGCGCCGGCGGCTTCGTCGAGATTGGCCCAGACGATGCGTCGCATGGTGGAGCGAGAAGGTCTCGGAACATGGGTGAAGGTGACCGACGGCGGCAGTCACGATCTGATGCAAAGAGCGTGTTGTGGAGTGATTGCCAGCGGCACCGCGACACTGGAAGCGGCGTATTTTGGACTACCCTATCTTTTGGCCTATCGCGTCGCTTGGCCGACTTATCTGCTCGGCAAAATGTTGGTGAAGATCGACTTCATTGGTCTCGTCAACATCCTTGCCAAGCGCGAAGTGGTTCGCGAATTGATTCAAAGCCAAGCGCGGGGATCCACAGTGGCTGCGGAGCTGACGCGTTTTTTGGATGACCCCAATCAGCGCGCCAAGTTGACAGAAACGCTGCAGCAAACCGCGGCCTTATTGGGAGGTTTGGGGGCACATCAGCGAGCTGCGGGGGTAGTGGCGACATGGCTGAGAAGAGATTGAAAAAAATCCCTCTCCGGTATTGCCAATTCGTGATCACTGGGCTAGAGATTTCGCGATGAAATTTGCTGCCCTTTTGCTTTCCCTTGCTTGTCTCGGATTTGTATCGTGCGAACGTCACAAATTTGAAGATGTGAAGGTCCTGCACCAATCTCATGGACACGCGGATCACGGTCATAGCGCGGACCACGCCGATGGCGAAAAAAATGCTCATCATTGAGCAGACGCAGACTTGAGCCGATAGCTCAAAAACACTTCCTGGTGTTCGATGAGTGGTTCGAAGCAAGTCAGTTCGTAGTGCTGGCTCTGAAGCATAGGTAGCTCGGGCCGACCTGTGAGCGTGGCTGATTTTTTTCCGCCAAATAGGGTATGCGCCGCCCATGTCAGATGAATGTAGTCGACCCCAATTTCTTCGATCAACATCCGCATCAGAGCGCCGCCGCCTTCGCAATGAAGGTGGGCGACACCTTGTTCGAGATGCAAGTGCGTCAAAAAAGACGTGAGGTCCCCAGAATGCACCGTCACATCGGCAGGCAATTGCGTCGTGGGACGCGGCCCCCACAAATGAATCGCGCCGCCAGGGGTATGGAAGATTTTTTCATCGCCCGAAAATCCCGCTGAAGCGGAAGCCACGCATCGCAGCGGCTGACGTGTCGCATCGGGGATGGTTAAGCTCATCTGATCCGCGACAAGGGTGCGACGTCCGACAAAAATGGCGTCGGCTTGTCGACGCAAATCGAGCAAGCGCGCAAAATCGAGTCGAGAGGTCCAGCCCGATGGACGCTGGTGCAACGAGCTGATCTTGCCATCTGCGGAAATCGCAAAATTGGCGCTTATGGTCAACTGCTGCAGAGCGGCGGGCTTCATGAGGCTTGATTGCTGCCGAGATGATCTTGCCAGCGTTTGACCTGTTCGCGCACAATGCTGGGATTCGGACAGCCAGGATTGGTGCGAGAGCGAAGCGCTCGGGACAAATCAAAAATTTCGGCAGAATCCGTGCGATACTGTTCACTGATCGAACGCAGATCCAATTGATCCAACGGCGTTTGGCTAGCGATCGAAGCCGCCACAGCCTTGCCGACGAGTTCGTGAGCCTGACGGAACGGCACCCCCTGTTTGACCAAGTCATCGGCGAGGTCGGTCGCAAGCAGCATCGGATCGGCCGCAGCACGGGCGCAGACATCCTCACGCAATTGCAGTGCCAGAATCATTTCCGTGTTTACTGCGAGAGTGAGATGGAGCGTATCGATCGAATCAAACAAAGGCTCTTTGTCTTCTTGCAGATCTCGATTGTATGTCAAAGGTAGTCCTTTGATGGTCGTGAGGATGGCGACCAAGTTGCCGAGCAGTCGACCGCTTTTGCCGCGAGTTAGTTCACAGACATCCGGGTTTTTCTTCTGTGGCATCAACGATGATCCCGTGGTGTGGGCATCGGCGAGACTGGCAAAAGCGAATTCAGCGCTGCACCATAGGATCAGGTCCTCGCTGAGACGCGACAAGTGAACACCGCAAAGCGAAATGGCAAATAGAATTTCCGCAATGTAATCGCGGTCAGCAATTGCATCCATCGAGTTGGTGGTGACATCATCAAAACCCAGTTCGGCAGCGATGGCTTTGCGGTCGAGATTGATGGTAGAGCCGGCCAGAGCACCAGAACCGAGCGGGCAAACATTGAGTCGACGCCGTGCATCGTGCAAGCGCGAGGCATCGCGCTCGAGCATTTCGACATAGGCGAGAAAATGATGTCCCGCAGTCACGGGCTGGCCGCGCTGGAGGTGGGTGTAGCCCGGCATGACCGACGCGGCATAGGTGTCGGCGCGATCGACAAGTGCGCGTTGCAGACCTCGAATGCCATCAATCAACGAGTCGATCTGCGCGCGACAATAGAGTCGGGTGTCGGTGGCGACTTGGTCATTGCGCGAGCGAGCAGTGTGCAGCTTCGCACCCGCTGCGCCAATGCGTCGAGTGAGCTCGGACTCGATGTTCATGTGGATGTCTTCGAGCGAAGTTTTGAATTCAAACTGCCCCGATTCGATATCGCTACGGATGCTCAATAGTCCCTTTTCAATCGCAGAAAATTCCTCGTCGGTCAGCAAACCTGCTGTTTTTTGCGCGCGAGCATGAGCAATAGAACCGGCGATATCGTGTGGAAAAAGTCGCCAATCGTAGGAGACCGATTCACCGAATTGTTGGACGAGCGAGGATGTATCTTGCGTAAAACGACCTTTCCACATGGCGCGCAGAGGATAGGGGAGATGGAACTCAGGGGAAAGATTTTTTTCTGCTGCGCAATCGGTCGTCGTGAATCATCGACGTCGAAAACGCGCATCGACGCGCGCGATAGGATTCATCGACTCGCCAAGAAAATGTGGTGTCACTCTACTTTTTTCGTTGATTCTCAAGGAATGTTTGGGCAAGTTCGGACTGTGACACTTATCCCCCAAGTGCAATGGGCGCGGAAAATCTTCTGCGCATGGTATGCTCTTTCGACTTTAGTCGTCGCGGGAGCGGAATCGAAGGATTTCGGCGCGGTACTGCTGTCATCGGAATCCTGGAACATGTCGATGGAAGATTGGCAGAAGCAATTCCGGGTCGAGCTCACCCCTGAGCAAAAGCACATTTGGGAAGCGCGCCAAGCTCACGCAAAAAGCCAGGGTCTCGATGTTGCGGACGAAGTGATTTCTCCCTTTCGCTGGCTATCAGATCGTCACGATAGCTTGCAAGCACCTCCGGGGCGGATGATGCTGTGGGGGCAGAAACTGGGCGAAGTCATTGTGCGCGCCAAAGACGATCGCGTGGGATTCGTCAACATCTCCCTCTACAATCGCGGCGATAATGAAATGATCACGGTGTCAGCACTCCAAATGAAGTTTGCCGAATGGAAAAAGCTGTTGGAGGAAAAAACGGCCAAACCAGGGGAGGAAAGAAAGAGCACTGGTGCGGTTTCGACCTTATCCTACCAATGGCGTTTGGGCGAAACGGCCCTACTTTTAGAAGCTAGCATTGGCGACGATCAAGGGCAACCGCGCGCGGAATTTTTGCGACTGCGCGCAGCTTCCACTCAACATACATCGACAAAGATCACCAACCGTTCCTCTTTGCGCAGCAATGTGAAGCGCATGGAGGATGGCGACGTTTTCATTCACAACATGCCGATGGTTGATCAAGGGCAGAAAGGCTATTGTGCTGTTGCCACCATCGCGCGGGTCGCCGGTTACTATGGATTGGACGTCGATCAGCATGAAATTGCCCAATTGGCGAATACGAGCGCACTCGGAACGAGCACCGATGAAATGGAAGCCTCTTTCAAAACCATCATTTCCAAGCTGCACATTCGCACGACCCAGCACTTTGAAATCAGTCCGCGGCAATTCGAGGCCGATGTCCGGGCCTACAATCAATTGGCGAAGAAAAAGGGAGCGGAAGTATTCAAAGCTCCTGATGGTTACCAATTGAATCCCACGGCGGTGTGGGAATCGATGGATCCCGAGATTTTTGCCACGGTAAAAAGTTCGCAATCGGGCTGCAAGCGTTTCATGACCAAGGTGAGTGAATACATTGATCAAGGAATCCCTCTTTGTTGGTGTCTCAGGTTGGGAATTTTTCCGGAAAAAGACCTTCCGCAACGAGGGGGCGGTCACATGCGCTTGATCATTGGCTATAACGCTCAAACGCAAGAAATCATCTACAGCGATTCTTGGGGCAAGGGTCATGAGTTTAAAAAAATGCCGCTCGCTCATGCCTATGCCAGCAGCTCATTGCTTTACACCATGTCGCCAACTCGCTAAGAATGGCGTCGCGCATGGCAAACATTTATGGCATCGGCATCGACATCGTCGAGGTAGCACGTGTGGCGGCATCGATCGAGCAATTCGGCGATCGCTTTCTCCACCGCATCTTTACCGCAGGGGAAAGGGACTATTGCTTCGACAAGTCGGTGCCATCGATCCATTTCGCCGCGCGCTTTGCCGCGAAAGAAGCAGTTGCCAAAGCATTGGGAACAGGCATTGGTGAGTCGGTGGGGTGGACCGATATCGAAGTGGTGCGCGACGACAAAGGCAAGCCCGCGATCCGTTTGAGCGAGTCGGCACGCCAGCATTGGGAGAAGCATTCGATTGTCCAAATTCAAATTAGCATGTCGCACACCCCGCAGTATGCCGCCGCCAATGCGCTGGTCTTATGCAGGTCGGAGAGTGTCGAGGTAGGCCAAAGCTGAGCGCAGCCATCCGGGCAATATCGAGTATCCCTGCGCTTTTGCCTGAAGCTCGATGCCCATGCTGAGTGAAATGATGAAACTTGCCTCTTCCGCCGCAACAATGGCGCTGTGCACTTTCTTCTGCTTTTGCCCTTTCGCCAGCGCTTCAGCAACGGCTCTGTGCCAGAGCACCTGAATTTCTTCGCGAATCTTGTGCCAAGGTTCGTCTTTGCGATCGATCGAAGCAATCACTGTGACCAGCGGGCTTGCAAAAAACTCGTTGAGCGGAACCGATTCGATGCGTCGAATCTGCTCACGAAAAATCTTTTGAATCGCATCCAAAGGATTGTCATGAGTGCCCAAAGGGGAGAGCCAAAGCTCATCCAGCAGAGGCGGCAAGGTTTCCTGGAGCCATTGCGTAACGAGATCTTCTTTGCCGTCGAAATGGTGAAAGAGCGATCCTTTGGTGATGCCGGCATTTTCCACGATCGCATTCAAACGAGCAGCATGAAGGCCGTAACGGATGAATTCCTCATGGGCACTCTGAAGAATTTTGGCACGTGTGGCGACTGGATTTTTGCTGCGAGAGCTCATGTCGGAAAGTCAATCATACCAACTGGTTGGAGGCAATTCGGAAATGGAAAATGATGCAAAAAAAATCTTTGATCGTGCGTTTGCTGCGTCGTTCTCCAGCGATTCTGCAAATTGCATAGAGAATTTGACGAACCGGTGTCGTTTGGTAAGTTGTTGATATGAAACGTTGGTTGACTTGGATGACTCTGCTAATGGGCGTCGCGACGGCTATGCCTGTCACGGATCTTGGAGCCTTGCAGCAATTGGAAAGTAAGATTCAAGCCGTTGCAGAAAAATGCATGCCCATTACGGTCGCATTGCTAGCGGCCGATGGGTCGAGTTCGGGTTCGGGAGTAATTACCGAGACGAGTGGCTTGATTTTGACGGCTGCTCATGTGGTGCAGGGGAGTGAAACCATGGATGTAATTTTCCCCGATGGCAAAACCAAGAAAGGCAAGGTTTTGGGAGCCAACTACGGCAAAGACTTGGCGATGGTGCAAATCGAAGAGAAAGGTCCTTGGCCCGCTGCGCAGCGAGGTAGCTCGAAGAGCTTGCAGGTGGGTGATTGGGTCATTGCGATGGGACATGCCGCGGGATTTGATCCAGCGAGAACACCTCCTGTCAGATTCGGCCGCGTAGTATCGAAGGGACCAGGCAATTTTTTCACCACCGACTGCACCCTCATTGGCGGAGATTCGGGCGGACCGATTTTTGATCTCGAGGGTCGGATCATTGGCATCAACTCGAACATTGGACAAGCGCTGAAAGTCAACAACCACGCCGGAGTGGATGGTTTTGTGGAGGATTGGCAGAAAATGCTGCGCGGTGAACAATGGGGCCGATTGGTGCTTGATCCTTTGCAAAACGAAGACATGCCCGTCTTGGGTGTAGCGATCGATTGGTCGCGCGCGGGATTGATCGTCGGCGCGGTGAGTCGGGGATCGAAGGCTCTGCAAGCTGGCATTCAACCCGGAGATGTGATTGTCTCGCTGGAGGGACAGAAGCTGAGAAATTTGGACGACTTGCGCAATGAGCTGCTGCGACAGCAAGTGGGCGATAAGGTCAAGCTGGTGATTTTGCGCCAAGGCAAGGAAATGACTAAGGAAGTCGAGCTCGTGCGCCGCGGCGATGCTCAGTAATTTTGATTTTGATCGAGTATGATTCGTTATTCACTTACGATTGGGGCTTGTTGTTGTTTATCAATGACAGCGCAGGAGTTGCCTTTGCAAAAAGAGCAGGACCGAGTGGTGCTGCGTCGTCAGTCGGGCGAAGTTTTTGATGTGGTGTCTCCGATTTCGCAAAAGGCGGGAAAATCGACGGTATGGATTTGGGCAGGGGGCAAGCGTCAGCTTTGCGTGGGCACTGTCGTGGGCGATGGCTCACAAGTTTTGGCCAAGTGGAGCGAAATCGCCCGTGGTCGAGGCCTGGCTTTGCAATGTGTGGGCAGCGACAACCAGACGTTCGATGCGACGGTTTCGGGAGTTTACGAAGATGAAGACATCGCGGTGCTGGAATTGAAAAATTCTTCACTCCGACCTGTGACTTTTGCGAAAGGCTCTGGCTTGTCTCTCGGACAATTTCTCATCGCAGCAGGTCCGGGCGACGTGACCTTGGGGCTTGGAGTGGTCAGTGTCAAAGAGCGTGTGTTGCGCGATAGCGATCAAGCGTATGTTGGCATTGCTGTAGAAACTGCTGAGGAGGGAGAAGGTGTCGTCATCCGCCAAGTCGCTGCCGGATCTCCTGCGGAACAGGCAGGCTTGAAAGAAGGTGATGTCGTGATTTCGCTCGCCGAAAAGACTGTGGGCAGCACGGCGGAGTTTCGCGCCTTGCTGTCGGCCTATCGGCCAGGTGATCGCGTCAAACTGGATTGCCTGAGGTCACAGAACAAAATCGCGGCGGAATTGAAACTGGCTGCGAAGCAACCGACAGGGCAATTTCCTCAGCGTCGACTGGAAGTCATGGAGCGCATGGGAGGAGACATCAGCCAAGTGCGCGATGGTTTTCCGGCTGTGGTGCAGACCGACATGGTGCTCAATCCAGAAGAATGCGGTGGCCCCGTGTTGAATTTGCGAGGAGAAGTCATCGGCATCACCGCCGCGCGGGCGGGTCGAATTCGCAGTTATGTGATCCCAGCCAGCTCCATTGAAGCGATGCTATCGCGCAAGCCCGTAGCGCCGGAATTGGCGAAAGTCCGGGCAGCAGATCCCGGTCCTCAGTTGTCGCGGACAAGACAAGTTCGGCCACGCTTGAATCGATCTGACATGGAACGCATGCGCGAGCGAATGAAAGAAATGCAGCAGTTCATGCAACGCCTCGATGAAGAGCTGGGTGCGTTGGATCGATGAGAATCGCTTCTCACTTGCTCATTTCGATGGCTTATGACATCTTCCCACGCGCATGACGAACGATCGCAAAAAGACGGAACTTCTGGTGGGCACCTTCTTATTGCTCGGCTTGGTTTTGCTATCGGCTTTGATTGTGCAGTTTGGTCGCTTTGGTGAGCGATTTCACGATTCCTACAACATGACCTTGATCGTCGACGACGCGGCGGGAATCATCAAAGGTTCTGAGGTTCGCATGGGCGGAGCCAAGATCGGACGCGTCACGCGATTGCCCGTTCTCAACGAAGATGCCACTGTGCAAATTGATCTATCGATCAATAAGCAAATCAGCATTCCGGAAGGTTCATCACTGGGGGTTGCCTCTGCGTCGCTGCTTGGCGACAAAATGATCATCGTGACCCCACCGAAAAAGCTTACAGGAAGATCAATGCAAGCGAATTCTGTGATTCAAGGAAGCGGACCATCGGGGCTTGACGCGATTCAGACCAATGCCGAATCTCTGAGTCGCGATGCAGGCGAATTGATGGCTGGCGCGACGAAAACCTTGGCTAATGTCGATCAAGCTGTTGTGGAGATCCGGCAAGCATCGGTCGAACTGCGCGAGGCGATAGAGAAGGTTAATGACTCGATTTTGAAACAGCAGAACTTGGATGCGATTGATCAGAGTTTGGCCAATTTTCGCAGCACCACAGAGCACTGGAACGCATTCAGCGCAGAACTTCCCGCCACTCTAGGGGAGGCTCGTCGCGCGATTGGCTCGATGGAACAAGCCGCAAAATCTGCCCATCAGACTTTATCCAAAGTCGATCAACGAGTCGAGGAGCTAGCACCCGCTTTCGTAGAACTGCCCAAAGCGACTGCTGCCATCTCCGCTGCGGCGCTCAAGGCGAGTGAGACCATGGACCATGTGGCAGAAGGGAAGGGCTTACTGGGAACTTTGGCGAACGATGATGAGGTATCGACCGATGCCAAGGCTTTCATCCGCAATCTCAAAGAGCGAGGCATTTTGCGCTATCAGGATGGGGAATCGCTCCATCCAGCCGACGATCCGCGCAACCGTTTTCGTGGTCGACGTCGATAAAGATGGGATATGGCAGCGCGAAATTCAGCGAATCGAGATAAAAAGCGCGAGCGCTCTGGTGTGCCGAGAGTGGCTCTGTTGATCGAAACATCGAATGGCTATGCGCGGTCGATTTTGCATGGAGTGGAAGACTACATCCGCAGCCATCACCCATGGCACATTTTCTTAGCCGAGCGTCGACGCGGAGACGCGCCTCCCAAGTGGTTGAATGACTGGGATGGTGACGGGATCATTGCGCGGATTGAAAATAAGGCAATCGCGCAAGTGCTAGAAAAAGCGCGGCAACCTGTTGTCGACTTGAGTTCCTATCGCTTTTTGCCGCAATTGCCCGCTGTAATTACCGACGGCAAAGCAATTTCAGAACTGGCAGTCACGCACTTTTTGAATCGAGGATTCGAGCACTTTGCCTACTGTGGCGTGCCGCGGTTTCCTTGGTCGCGTCAGCGCGGGGAGTATTTTGTCCATGCTCTCGAAGCACGTGGTTTGCCTTGTCATCATTTTCATTCCGCACATCATGCTACGGACGATAGCGAAAACGAGACAGATGATCTGGCGGAGTGGCTGATGTCGCTGCCCAAACCCGTTGCCGTTTTTGCCTGTTACGATGCGAGGGGACGACAAATTCTCGATGCGTGCCACCGAGCTTCTCTTTCTGTTCCAGAGGAAGTGGCGGTGCTCGGGGTCGACAATGATGAGTTATTGTGCGAGCTCAGTCCACAGCCATTGTCGAGCATTGATCCCAATCCCCGTCGATGCGGATGGGTCGCAGCAGAAATTTTGGATCAGATGATGAGCGGAAAAATGCCTTCTCCATTGACCCATGTTGTCAGTCCGATCGGCATCAGCACGCGTCAAAGCACCGATGTGTTTGCGATCGAAGATGTCAATTTAGTGAAAGCTTTGCGCTTCATTCGCGAGCACGCATGCCGCGGGATATCGGTCGATGACGTTGCACGCAGCTCCGGTTTGGCGCGTCGGACTATGGAAGCAAGGTTCAAAAAAATGCTCGAACGCAGTCCGCACGAGGAAATTTTGCGCATTCAGGTGAATCGCGCACAGCGTTTGTTGCTGCACACCAATCTTGCCGTTGCGGTGATTGCAGAACGCGCCGGATTTGAAAATCCCGAATATTTTAGCGTCGCTTTCAAGCGTGTCACCGGAATGCCGCCCGCTACGTTTCGCCGCAAAAGAGGTGAAATGAAATGATCTTCCCTTGCGCTGTGCGATTGCATTTTGAGGAATCCATGGCATGGCTATTTCATGAAACAACGCTACGGAGTGATCGGAGTAACAGGATTTGTCGGCCGCTATGTGGCCCGAGCGCTGGCGTCGCGCGGATACGATGTCGTGGGGTTCAGTCGCAGCGGCGTCGGTCGTGTTCCGGAGGTCTGTGAATGGCGTCGCTCAGGCGCATGGGATTTTTCCTCTCTCGATGGCCTAATCAATTTGTCTGGCGAGCGAGTGGATCAACGCTGGACCGAAAAAAACAAACGGAAATTTGAAGCCAGTCGCATCGGGGTGACGCAGGAGATTGTTGCGACCCTGCAAAGTATGTCGGACCATGATCGTCCCAAGGTTTGGGTCAATGCTTCCGCCGTGGGTTTTTATGGCGACCGTGCCGATGAGATATGCACAGAAGGTTCGCCGCCGGGAACAGGTTATCTGGCGCAATTGTGCTTGGATTGGGAGGCTGCGACCAAGGGAATTGAAGAAACGGGTGTGCGCTGTGTGATGGTGCGCATCGGCATGGTCCTAGGCCGGGGAGGTATGGCGTGGGATCGACTCCGCCTCGCCTTCGCTTGGGGGGGCGGGGCGCAATTGGGGAGCGGTCGGCAGTGGATGCCGTGGATTCATGTCGATGACCTAACGGCTGGAATCATTTGGTCGATCGAGCAAAATAGCATTTCAGGAGTGGTCAATGGTGTAGCTACGGAACCGGTCACTAACCGAGATTTTACGCGGCAATTGGCGCGCGCCCTGCGTCGACCCGCACCATGGATCGCACCTGGCTGGGTCCTGCGCGGGATTTTTGGAGAATTCGGGAGCTTTCTGACAAGCAGTCAGCGTGTTGCCCCCAAACGCTGGATCGATGCGGGATTTGTTTTTCGCTATCCAACACTAGACTTGGCTCTGGCAGAACTTCTGCAAAAACCGTAACCTCTACTTCTTAGATTTTTTACTTGATTTTCTTTCGCTAATGAGACTCAATCTCATTAGCGAATGCAAGAGGGGATCGAAGCGAAGAGAAGACTGCTTCCAGCGGCATGTGCTGGGGTGGCAATATGGCATGGGGCGAGCAAGGGGTTGAGTTACGGACAGCTTGTCGGGCAGAATTGGGATGAATCATGGCAGTGGCAGGTTAAGGCCGAAGGGGAAATCTGGCTGTGGTTGAATTTCTCGGGAAATGGTTTGTTGTGGGGAGAGAAGGATCGAATTTTTCTGAAGCCTGGGCTTTTTGCGCTCACAGGCGGAGATCATTTGGGGAATTGGGTGTGTCGACGCTCGCAAGGAGATCACGACTTGCAAATCGTGCGCATGCGGGTCGACTGGTTGCGCGAGCGCGTTGGCACCTCAAGTGCGGCATGGCATCCGGGGCTATCTCAGTGGCTGCAACGCGGGGGAGTAGTTTCTTTTTGTGGGCTCATGGGAATTTGGGAAAAAGAACTGAGCGCGAGCCTGCATCGCGCAAGATCGCGCGCAGGTGGATCGACCATTTGGGCGGAGGTAGGCATTTTGCATTGGGCGGCGCAACGACTGTGCCAAGGCCATGCTGCAGGGGATGCTGCCCCTGCCTTGTCGGATAACGATCCCGTTGCTCTGGTGCTGCGCTGCTTGCGTTCGGCGCTCGATGAACCGCTGGATCTCGAAAGACTTGGCAAGCAGGTAGGGGTTTCGCCTCATCATTTATCGCGTTTGGTCAAAGCAAAAACGGGCACAACTCTTCAATGGCATTTGCGCAAGATGAGAGTCGAACACGCCTGCGAGTTGCTTGCCAGTGGACGCAGCAATGTCACAGAAACAGCCTATTCCTGTGGGTATCAAAGCTTGAGCCATTTTGCCAAAGCGTTTCGTGAAGAAACAGGATTCAATCCCAAGCAGTGGCTGCAGCAGCGCGGTTTGGTGGCCTTGCCTAACCAACCCCTGGAGGGTAAATGAGATGCAGGTGATCGATGCCATGCGCTTCAAACTCCCGCCAGTAGCGCTTTTCCATTTCCGTGGTTTTTTCTCTTCGCTTCTCCTCGCTGAGTCGATTCCATGCGTCGAAGCCAATCTTCTGAATCAGTTCGCGATCCGCAAGGCGAATGACGAGCTCTTC
The DNA here is from genome assembly GCA_004293285.1 of Verrucomicrobiota bacterium. Classification (GTDB taxonomy): domain Bacteria; phylum Verrucomicrobiota; class Verrucomicrobiia; order Verrucomicrobiales; family Akkermansiaceae; genus UBA956. The sequence goes on from RDYF01000022.1 coordinate 29,888, forward strand.
CCAAAAACTCTCTTGGCGAAATTCATCATAGCAGCTCGCCGAGCAGGATTTTTTCTCGGTGACATCTGCAGCATGATAAAACTGCTCGGTCGCATCATACGCAACGAGATTGCTGTAGCCGGCATGGTAGAGGTGCTCGAGAACTTTTTGCGCCAGCAACTGCATAGCATCGGTCTTCGCCTTAAAATGAGGCTGCTGATTCCAATCGGCTATCATTGAGGCCAGCGAAACGAGTTCGACTAGCGGCTCGATTTCAGATTCGGAAAAGCGAATGTTCATCATATCAATCTTGGGTAGAAGCAACGCGATGTACTGTGGCAAGGATGTCCGCTAGATCGGCCAGCCTGCCAATTCCCTGGTAGCCACAGGCGAGATCTCCGGTGGCGGGTTCGATGAAATGCACGCCATCACCTCGCAAAATGTCGACATTTCTTTGAGTGGCCGGATGAAGCCACATTTTTCCATTCATCGCCGGCGCCATGATTACGGGGGTTTGACGTTGCAGCGCAAGATACGTGGAGGTCAGCGGATCAGGCGCGAGACCGTTGGCAAATTCTGCGATGATCGAAGCAGTCGCGGGGGCGACAAGCATCAAATCGGCTTGGTCGGCAAGCTCAATGTGTCCGGGTTTCCATGCTTGCTTTTCGTCTTCGAGCGACACCAGAACGGGGCGTCGTGTCAGCGTCTGCATGGTTAGCGGAGTAATGAACTCACACGCGGCACGAGTCATGATGACATCCACGACATGACCGAGCTTAACCAATTGCGAAGCGAGATCGGCAGCCTTGTAGGCGGCGATGGAGCCACTGATGCCTAAAACAATGTTCATGACGGTGTTGCCAATGAATTCAAACGACGGACACGCAGCCTCTCTGCCAGTAAGAGAGCCTTGAACTGCAAGTAATCATGCTCGCGAGTCGTGGATAGCAAGCGATACTGGTATTCGGGCCAGTGCGACATTTCTTCCATGGCATTTTTTAAGCGCAACGCAATCACTTCCGCACTGTCGGTATTCCTGCCAGTCAGTCGAGCTTCCAGCTCACGGTCGGTCGCAGGCATCACGAACAAATCAACCAGCGCAGCACGAATTTGAGGATGTGCGCAGTGGCGAACTTGCGCAGCGCCTTGCACATCGATGTCCATCACGACGTCGATTCCTTGTTCAATGCGATGCAAAACTTCGGAAACCAAAGTGCCATAGAAATTTTGATGAACCGTGGCGTGTTCAAGAAATTCGCCGCGTTCGACTTTGGCGGCGAATTCTTCATGACTGAGAAAAAAGTAATCACGACCATCCATCTCACCGGGGCGGGGTGCTCGAGTCGTGCAGGAGATTGAATAATGGGCTTCTTGCTCATCAGCAAGTCGACGACAAAGAGTCGTTTTGCCTGAGCCAGACGGTCCGGATACGAGAAGAAGAATGCCAGTGCGTGAGGGCATGGCCAAAGCCTAGCCGAAGATCGACGCCGATGGCAGAAAAATTTTCGCAAAGACAGCTTCGATCCATTTTTCTTGATGACCTTGTGACCGACAACTCAACCTTGCAAAATGGAACAGGGGACCACCTCATCGATTTCACCGATTCAATAACCCCGCATTACATATATTGTTACAAGTAATAAACAAAGCGAATTTAAGGCAAGAGTTCAAGCAATTCCTTCAAGTCGCTCAAATCTGGAATGGCTTGGTCGCCAAGATGCATGGATTTCTCCGAAAAAAGCGCGTCGGCGATCTGGGATTTTTTTTGCTGCAACGAGCGCACGCGATCTTCGACTGTGCCTTGCGTGAGCAATCGATGAATTGTGACTTTCTGCTGCTGACCAATCCGATGCGCCCGGTCGCTCGCTTGTCGTTCGGCTGCGGGATTCCACCAAGGATCAAAGTGCACTACCACCGACGCACGAGTTAAGTTGAGACCGTAACCGCCCGCTTTGAGGCTGATCAAGAAAACCTGCGACTCGTCATCGGACTGAAAACGATCAACCAAAGCCTGACGATTCCGCGTGCTGCCATCGAGCTTCAAGGGCAAGATTCCGCGTCGAACGCATTCGCGCTCGATCAATCCCAACTGCTGCGAAAATTGACTAAACACGAGAATCTTGCGGCCAGCCGATATCGTCTCAGTAATCAATTCAAACAATCGTTCCATTTTAGGTGATCGTTGCGCCAAAGTCGATTCATTTTCCCATTCAGGCGCCACCAACGCAGCGTCGCAGCAAATTTGGCGCAATCGAAGCAGCAAGGTCAAAACAGTCAAATGAGCCGAAGATTGGTTCTGGGCCATTTCTTGCTCAATTTGAATCATGCCTTCGTCGCGAACCGTTTGATACAAATCCCACTGTTCCTTTGACATCTCGCACCAGTGATCAACCTCGGTTTTCTCGGGCAAATCGCTCGCTACCTGCTCTTTGGTCCTCCTCAACACGAAAGGCATGACGCGAATTTTGAGAGACTGCATCGCGATAGAAGTCGGCAAAGCCCCCTGCTCATAGGTTTCGCGAAATGTCTCGCGCTTCCCGAGAAGACCTGGCTGAAGAAATTGAAAAATGGACCATAGGTCGCTGAGCCGATTTTCCACCGGCGTGCCCGTCAAAGCCATGCGATAGCGGGCGCGGAGTCGATAACAAGCGCGCGCGACATCGGTATCGGGATTGCGAATCGCTCCAGCCTCATCGAGCACGACAAGTGAATACTCCTCACTCATGAATGCGACCCGGTCGCTCGACAAAATTCCGTAACTTGTAACAATCACCGAGTAGGTAGATCGGGCTCGTTTCAACTCGCGATCCTGCCCATGATAAACGATCGTTTGAAGATGTGGAGCAAATCGCGCAATCTCATTTTCCCAGTTGCGCAACAAAGAGGTCGGAACCACCACCAGAGCGGGACGGTCGACACTTGCGAACTGGGACAACAAGGTAATGGTTTGTAGTGTTTTTCCCAAGCCCATGTCGTCGGCCAGCAAGGCGAAGCCACTTTGGACGAGTCGTGTGCTCAACCACTTGATTCCGGTTTTTTGGTATGGCCGAAGATCGGCGTCAATGGCCACTTCAAGCGCATCATCTTCTTCATGCAAATCATTGGAAACGAGCGACTTATCGAAATATTGACGAAGATACTGAACAATTTGATGATGATGACTAGGCGCAGAAAAACCAACGTTGGATTGCTTCCACCCCAAGTCGGCCATGCTGCGTTCGAAGACTTCCCAACTCTCTTTCGGCAAAATGACGCTACTTCCATCGCTCGTTTGAATGAGTCGCTTGTTTGATTTGAGGAGGGCGCGGATTTTCTGAGGATCCAAGGCTTTCCCTGTATGACTTCGGAATCCGATGGTCCACTCATCCGGTCCGCCAAGCTTCTGTTCCATGGTTGGCTTCACGATCGACAGACGCCGAATCATTTCTCGGAGAGGATCCGCTTCGCGATACTGGCCCAGCGTGGACATTCTGTCTCGCTCTTCGGAGAGATAGCGAACGACGCTTTCTTCCTCGGTCATTTTCCAAAGACCACGCGCTTCGTCTTTTTGCCACCCCATAGCGCGAAGCGGTTTTACAAGAGTCGCTTCTTTCTCAAAATCCTCAAAATAACAAACGTTCGATTCAAATGCGATCACCCCTTGATTTTTGCCGCAAATGCCCTTGATCGATCTCCCACCAACAACGAAATGCTTGTCGACCCGAAGACGAAGTTCTCGCCAACTTCCCTCAACAACTAGGTCCCATGTTGCTGGAAGCCAGACGCACTCGATGCTCGACTCGCCCTGAATTTGCTCATCCGAATTCCGTAAATGCCACTGCAAAAATTTTCCAATATCCTGCAAATCAGATATTTTTGCTGATTTTGACTCAATTAACGTAAAAAACAAATCCCTCCAAAATGAATCAACCGCTTGAATCAATCGATTGCTTTTACGCAGCCATCGCGAGGACCGAAGGCCGAGAGTCTGCCATCCGCTTTCGCGGCTTTCAACATCGAGCGTCTCACCAACTGCTCGCATGCTAAGATCCCAGTTCGGCATCTCATCAAGACAAACAATCGTTTCATTCGATTGCTTTATTTCTTGGTGATCAATCAGTTGTTCGAGAAATTGTTCCAATTCACTGCCCGACAAATTCAATTGCCAGGGCCAGGGTCGATTGGACAACCCTTTGGCTTGAGCCCATTCAAACAGTCGTTCATCAGATTCATCGGGCGAACGATGCTTTGCCAGATCGACCTTGATCATGAGTCGATCGTGTTGCCACTCTTTCTCCCAATGAGGCGAGAACGAGACCGACAGTGCGATGTTTTTTTTCGGTGGGGTGACGGGGGATGTCGATCCCGTTTTGGGGAGTAGACTCACAGGTGCTGCCTCGCGCTTGACTCCCCCACCCTCGCGAGCCGTCATAATGACTGCGACGGCATGATCGCACATCGCGCCCGATCGACGGTTCTCGGCACAACTGCATGTCGTTTCAGCGATCGTTCGCGTGAGTCGTTTCACCGTGACACGTCGAGCTTTCACTCCTCCGACCACGCCGTGGCATTGGTCGTGATCGATTTCAGCGGAGAGCACTGAGCCCTGGCGAAAAAGTGCGTAACCTTCCTTCACCGCCTTCCAGCCGGCAGCTTGTTGTAACCATGCATCTGACCAATCTTGTTGCATCTTTTTCCTAGGGTGACACGGTTTTGATTGCCAAGAAGGGAAATTGCAAGGAAACTCTGGCCTCGCATGAAAGTCATCGCCATTGGCAACCAAAAAGGAGGAGTGGGAAAAACGACCAGCGCCATCAATCTTTCCGCTGCGCTGACGATCCTTGGCCAGCGCGTGCTATTGATCGATCTCGATCCCCAAGCCAATACCACCAGCGGCATTGGCCTCGAAGCCGATGGCAATGACACCCTCTACCCTGTCCTTCTCGGGCATGCCGACATTCGCGAAAAAATTCAGGCATCGCGATTGGAGCGACTGTCCATCATTCCCTCCGCAATGGACCTTGCCGGCGTCGAGATTGAACTCGCCCGCTCCGAGGATCACTTGACCCGACTGCGGGGCTTTCTTCAGGGATTGAAACCTAACGATCTCTTTGAATACTGCATTCTCGATACTCCACCCTCACTCGGAGTTTTGATGACCTCGGCTCTGGCAGCAGCGGACGAAGTCATCATTCCGCTGCAATGCGAATGGTTCGGTCTGGAGGGCTTGGCCAAAATCGTTCACGTGCTCGAACAAATCCGCGAGTCCGGCGCGAGCCCCGAGCTCAAGCTCGAAGGGATTGTGATGACGATGTACGACGCCCGCACCAATCTTTCTCGACAAGTGGTGCAGGAGGTCAGCCAATACTTCCCAGAGCAAATGTATCAAACTTTCATCCCTCGCTCGATCAAGCTGGGAGAAGCGCCCAGTCACGGCAAGACCATCTTCGAACATGACCCTCAAGGTCTTGCCGCGCAGGCCTACTTGACTCTCGCCACGGAATTCCTGAATCGACGCGGGGTAAAAGTGCCGTAACGCGCCCTCTGGGGGAAATCACTCGACTCCGTGAGTCCGAGCGGTTCCGCCTTATAGCGTGTGAATGAGGTATTCGATACGAGCGGGACCATGGCGACTGCCCGATACTTCACGACGTTCGATTTTGGTGCCCATCAGATTTTCGATCATCCTTGTCTCAAAAGTCGTCGCCACCGGATAGGCTTCAAAAATAGCCGCCATGGGGTGATGGAACTCTTCGATGCGAAATCCCAGTTTGGCATCGTAGGTGCAGCGCGTGAGACAGCCTTCTTTTTCTCGAAGGCTGACCAATAACGTGGCTTTTTCGACAAGCGACTTCGCTCGATGCATCCGGCCTTGCCACTGTTCCTGCAGATCAGAAAAGTACTGAAAGAGCAGTTTTTCGGGAGCATTGTTGCCAAAAAGCTCCTTGATTTGAGTGAGCAGTGCCAATGAAAAGTGAGTTCCAGCTTGCGGAAAAAAGGCCTCGGCCTTCGGGCTGAGTCGGTACATCACTTCAGGGCGACCGACCTCCGTCCGTGGCACGCGCGATCGCTGGAGGTAGCCGAGTTCCAGCAAATCCTCGCAATGCTTTTTGACGCCCATGTAGCTCATTTCCATCACTTCGGCGAGCACAGGGATGGAGCAGCCGCCACGCATTTTCAGCTCTTCCAAAATGGTCACCCACGGCGACCTCACCAAGTCTCGAAAGCCGGGTAGAAACATCGGGGCCAGCTTGAGCGATTGAATCCGCGCAAGCAATGCGGAAAACGATTTGGGCGGAAAAAATCAAGCGTGGGGTCGACGCCAGGCGCCCCAGATCATGCCAAGGCCGCCCAGGAAGAATAGCCCCGGGAACCACAGCGAATAACCCGCCGCTCGCGAATCCAGCTTTAGCACTGCCATTTGCGGATCTTTTGGATTCACCCAGCAGTTTTGTCGACTTCCTTGGGGAAATTGCCTGACCAACTCTTCCACTGGTGCGCGCTCCGTGCGGGGCATGCTCCCGCGCAAGCTCCACAATTTGCTTTCGTAATCTTTGCCCGCGAATTGATAACGATACAAAACCGCGAGCCGAAAATCCGGGGCGACGTTTTCGGCGATGCGACGTTCATTGACCTCCGACGACAACACAAGGCACGGCACCTGCGGCCATGATGTCATTTCGCGTGCACGCAAGTAGCTGCGTGTCATCAACCACAGAAAAATTCCTGAGATGAAGCACAAGGCCAAGCCTACTGCTGTTAAATACCAAGATCCTGCGCGCTGCGAATTGCTCATTCCTCACCTCCCGTAGCCGATCCCGACATTTTTGCAAGTGTTTCTCCTTATCGAACGCTTCTCAGTCGAGATTTTGTGCTTCCCTCATCGGGCAGAATGGCTTGAATCAGCGCATGTCCATTGCCGCCATCATTGTCGCTGCGGGTTCTTCGCGACGCATGGGTTTTGATAAACTTGCTGCACCCCTGGGCCAGAGCTCGGTGTTAGCGCAGAGCGTGAAGGCATTTTGTGATTGCCCCTCGGTTGACGAAGTGATCGTAGTTTGCTCGCAAGAAAGATTTGATGCGCTACTTTCGGCACCGTTTTCACGCCCCTTGCGTCGAGTCGATGGCGGGGCGAGCCGACAAGAATCGGTCCAGCGGGGGCTCGATGCCGTTGCATCCGACACCACGATGGTCGCGGTGCATGATGGAGCACGACCCTTGATTCGCATCGATGTGATTGAGCAATGCCTCGCCAAAACGCAGGAGCATGGAGCTTGCGCGTTGGCGCGTCGAGTTACCGAAACGCTGAAGCGCGCAGATGCTCATGACTTTTCGTGTGGCAGCGTCGACCGCTCGTATTTGTGGTTCATGGAAACGCCGCAATGCTTCGAGCTTTCCCTCCTGCAGCGTGCTTACGCGCAAGTGCGGGAGTCGGGCTGCGAGGTGACCGACGAGGTTTCAGCCGTCGAACACATCGGAGTCGGCGTCTTTTTGCAGGAATCGAAATTTCCCAACGTCAAAATCACCGTCCCCGCGGATCTGGATCTTGCTTGCTATTTGTTGGACGCAGCAGCTGGCGCATGATACACTACTCCTCGCACATGCAATCCCCATATCACTGGCAACGTCTGCCCAACGGCATGAGACTGGCGACCGCGAGTCTTCCGCATACGGAATGTGCAACTCTCTCCATCTACATTCCCGCAGGCTCTCGGCACGATCCCTTTGGTCTTGCGGGTTTAGCGCACTTCATGGAGCACATGGCCTTCAAGGGTACAGCTCGTCGGAGCGCCGCTCAGCTCTCACTCGATCTCGAAAAAACAGGAGCTCAAGCCAATGCCTGCACGGCAGAGGATCACACCGTCTATGATGCAAGAGGTGATGCTTCATCCCTGCCGCTATTGGCGGATGTGCTATCGGACATGGTCTGGCATTCCTCCTTGCCGCCGCGTGAAATCGCCCTGGAGCGCGATGTCATTCACGAGGAAATTACCATGTACGAAGAAAACCCGAGCGATCACATCGGCGATCTCATATCGCGCTCGCTGTGGGCACCGGATCCGCTGGGAGAACCGATCACAGGCACGCACGAGTCATTGGATGCGATCACGCGCAATCATCTTTTCGAGTTTTGCCAAAATCATCACTTTCGTTCCGACATCGTCATCGCCGCAGCGGGGCCTTATTCTCCTGCGGAATTTGCCTCTTTGATTGCTCCATTTCTTCCTGAAGAAAGCATCGCACCACCCCCCTCGATTCGACCATTCCAACAGCGCCAGACTTCGATTCCTCTCGTGCTACATCGAGAAACGGAGCAACTGCAACTCGCTCTTGCCTATCACACCGCCGGACGCCGGCATCGGAGTCGGCATGCGCTGCGCTTGCTCTCCATTCTTTTGGGGGAAGCGACGAGTTCTCGCCTGTTCCAAAAACTGCGCGAGGACAAAGGACTATGCTACCACGTTTCCTCCGATCTGGCCTTGTTTGAAGACACGGGTTCGCTGGAGATTTCTTTGGGGCTCGATCCCGAATCCCGCGATGAAGCGCTGCGTTTGATCGAGGCGGAAATTCAAGATCTCAGCAAAAATGGTCCCAGTGTCGATGAGCTAGAACGCGCCAAACAGATCGCAATCACCGCCAACAAATTTGCTCTCGAATCCACCTTTGCGCAAATGTCGTGGGTGGCTGAGTCATTGCTGTTTGAGGGAGAAATCATCACACCCGCCGACTACCGCGATCGACTGATGCCGGTCACCGTTCAAGATGTGCGTCGAGTCGCGCAAAGTCTATTTCATCCTCACAATCAGGCGATGGCGGAAATCCGCGCGCTCTGACCTACGGTCCTTTGGGCAGCGCTTTGATCCAACTGTCGCTCACGACACGATCGATCACTACTTGCGTAGGATGGCTGCCTGACTCAACATAGTGGATCTTGAGGACCATCGAGCCATTGCTGTCCGTTGCGACCGGACGCATTTGATGGATGATGGGATTGTCGCGTCGAACATATCCATACAAATACTGACTCTCTCCGGCAAAAACCAAGCGATACGATTGCCAGTCCTTTTCAGAGCTCGTAGGGAAATCGAAATTGTAGTATGATTCTGCATGAACCACGACACGCACTTCGGTCGGCTTTAGTGGTTTTTGCTGTTTGATTTCTTCGAAAGTCATTTCACTCCATCCAACCCAACTTTCCCAATCGACAAAGAAAACGTCGTTCTCTTCAATCAAAACGAGAGCTCGCGCGCTTTCCTCCTGATCGCGCACAATCACCTGAAATGCTTTTCCTTCAGAAAGCAGAATGGCTGATGTCTCATCGATTTTGTGTGTCTCAGAAGAATGGACGGGATGTTTTTGATAGAACGTTTGCAAGCGTTCCTGCATCGCAGCGCCACCGCGAATGAGGGAAAGCATTTCTGGGATTTCGCGCGTCGCGATAAACTGCTTTGCGCGGGCGAGAGCGGATTTGATTTTTGTGACTTGCTGTTTTTTCTGACTGAGCGCCTGGGAAGTCGATTGAATCGCAACAACCGAAGGATGCGTCACACTTTCGCTTGGGGTCACAGCCACAGGATTTGTGTTAGAATCTTTTTTGCGATCCTGCAGGGTCATGATCATTACGACAACCAAAATGACCACCAGTAGAGCGGAGGCAATCCACCAACTACGATAGCCCGAATGACGCGAAAAGCGCACCCGACCCGATGGGTTTTTGACCCACTCCTTCTCAGCATCGTGTGAACGATCCTTGCGTTTCTTGCGTCGACGCAACTGCTGATCATGGGCGGCAGGAGCAACAGGAGCAGGACGTTCCGAATTGGCGGGAGTGACCGTAGCTTGGGGCTTGGTCGACACTGCAGAGGCAGCCATTTCCTCGCGCGCAGGTTCCATTTGCTCCATCTGCTGCAGTTCGCTCATGATTTCACGCTTGATTGCCCCCTGGTCACCGGATGGCTGCACCAAAGCAGGAATGCTTTCCCCTGGCGAGGGAATCCTCAGCATGCGATCGCATTGTGGGCAAACGATTCCCTTGCCGATGTAATCCGAGGGAATGCGGAAAACAGCGCGACAATCTTGACAGACGAAAGCATTCCATCGACGTCGTGACGGCGTCGTGGCGTTAGGTTGATCTTGTGTGGGTTGGGCCATGGGGATGGGTTAGTCGATTTCGATTTCGATCTCCAATTTCCCCGGGGAAACCAGAGGAATCTGCGCTTGTTCGTCACCTAAGCTAAGGTTATCAAAAACATTTTCCATCGCACGAAAAAACACACCGTTGTTGTTCTCATCGTCGGCATCGATGGCCTTGTCGGGAACTTCGGATTGATACGGATCACTGCCAAGTAACAGCGGCTCACGCGCGTGGACAGGTCGGGCATCGACAACCGTTAGGTCAGCACCGCGATCCATGATCGGTGCATCGCCTCCCGAAATGGCGGCTGTGTGTAGTGGGCAGCTAGGGATAAATTCTGTGCCCGCGCGAAACAATTCCTTGCGTCGTGCATCACGCAATTTGGCGGGCTGACCTTGCTCGGTAACTGACTCGTAGCAGTGCGGCGTCGCACGCATGCCGCTGACGCGACAAACATCCACTTCCTCAATGTTCGAAGGTCGACGAATTTCACCTTGCAGGTACTTTTGCGGCAAAGCCTTCATCGCCGCTTTCCACACGGGTAGAGCAATGTCCTTGCCAAAAGCGCCTTCATACATCGCCGGAGCCCCGCCTTGTAAGAACCCACACCACACTCCACAAGCCACGCGACTGCTGTAACCAAGACTCCAGCATCCGGAAAAGTCGAAAGTCGAACCCGTTTTCACGGCCCCTTGGAAGGTGGTCGGCATGTCATCCACTCGCCCTTTGAGATTGCCATCTTTCATTGTGCTGCGCAACATGTCATGCACTTGATAGGCTGTCGCAGGATTGACCGCGACACGACGTGTGCTCGGCGAAGATTCGCGTTTCATGATCACCTTGCCTTGGTTGTCATCGATGCGTGTTACATAGGTCGCCTGGCGCGCACCGGTTTCGCCACTTCGGGCAAAAGTCGCCACTGCAGAAACAGCTTGCGGCAGTGATGCGGCATCCCATCCCACAAGCAAGCGGGGCAATACCTCGCTCTCTGGAACCTCAAAGCCAAACGAGCGCAAGCCGTCTGCGATACGGTCCACGCCTACCTTGGTGCCAAAACGCACCATCGCGGCGACTTTGGATTGCTCCAACGCGCGTCGGATGGGAATCATCCCTTGATATCGGGGTTGGGCAATTTCTGCTCCCCATTCCCCTAGAATGCCTTCGCGTCCACCGACCATGATGCTGCGGTTATCCATCGGCTCATCCTCCACGGCAGTAGCGGGAGTGAGCCCTTTTTCAAAACCACTCGCGACAAGGAAAGGAAACAATGCTGTTCCCATCGGCTTGCGGCCTTCTTCGATGAAATTGTACTGCGAATGCGCATGATCGCGACCCCCAAGATAGGCGAGCACCTCACCGGTCTCGTGATCGACCATCAGCAAGGCACCTTGCACGTATTTCGGAGCTCCGCTGCCACGCTTGTAATCAGATTTTTTGGGCTGCGTGTAGCCTTCTTGTGCTTCGACTTTTGCCAGCGACTCTTCTAACGCAGCTTGTGCGGCATCTTGCACCGACTTGATCAAGGTCGTGCGAATCACCAAACCACCGCGTGCGAAGGCATCTTCGCCAATCAAATGACGCGCTTCGGCCGCGATCAATTCATAGACGTGACTCGTGCCACGCTTGAGCGGCTTCGGGTTGAGCTGCACGGGAGTGGCGAGAAAGGTCGTCAATTCCTTTTGGGTAATCATGCCCTCCGCATGCATCCGCCGCAGCACGTGATCGCGTCCACGCTTGTTCACCTCGATGTTATTCAATGGACTGATTTCTAAGGGATTGCGGAGAATGGTCACGATCGAGGCGCATTCGGGAATGGTGAGGTCTTTCGGCTCTTTGCCAAAATATCCTAGTGCAGCGGAACGCAGTCCGTAGTAACCA
>RDYF01000069.1 GCA_004293285.1 Verrucomicrobiota bacterium
CGCCAACTGCGGATACGCTTGGTACTCGAGTTGCGTGACGTAGTGACCTTCATTGTGATCGCGCACAAGCCCATCGAATGACACCATCGCACCAACGCAAGAATCACGCATCCGGTCAATCAAATCGCCCTGTGCCAATGGCTTTTCCGTGAGATCAAAAAAAATGTTAGGCGTTTTCATGGTTTGGTTCATCCGCCCGACATCGGCGGTAAAAAAGCAATGCGCGCGCCATCAGTGAGTCGCTCGTCCCACGGCACAAATTCATCATTAATCACTGCTTTGACCACGCGCTGCCACGATCGATCTTGAGAGACAAACAGCTCGCCAAACAATTGCTCCACTGTCGCCGCAGCGGACGACACCGTCTCTTGTTTGCTGCCGCGCTGATCCGCAAGGATGCCCCAATATTCGACGAGATAGGATTTTTTCATAACAGAGCATGTTCCCACTCTTGGGGGGTATTGGTGTTTTCCAAAGCTCTCGCCACCACGGGGTCGAGAAGTCGGCATTGGTGATGAATCAGCACTTTGCGCGGGCAGCAAAATTTCTTATCAAGGGCAGCCTGGAGAAATGCATAAGCCTGCGGTGCATAGAGCGCACACAATGGCTCCGGCAAACCATCGAACTCACTTCGATAAGCCAAAAACGCTTCTTCTTCACGATGGGAATCGATCAAATGACGCAAGGTCCTGGCATCCGCTCGCGGAAGATCACACGACATCACCAACCATCGCACATCAGGCGCATGCTGGAACGCCGACATCAAGCCAGCCATCGGACCATCTCCGGTGTTTGATTGATCGCGCAGCAGAATCGGCGGATGGGATGCAACGGCAAAGGGACGACTCTCTTGATCTTCCCTCAGTGAAAGATGCACTCGATCACAACATTCTTCTAACAAATCAACGCCACGCTGCCACAGAGTTCTGCCATCGGGATGCAGCATCGTGGCTTTATCCTGCCCCATGCGCGCGCTGCGACCTCCGACTAACAATAATCCATACGTTTTCATTTTTCCGCTTCTTGATTGTCAGCGATGTAATCGCCCGATTTCCCGCCTGTTTTGCGCAGCAGTCGCACCGACTCAATCACAATGCCTTTGTTCAGTGATTTGCACATGTCATAGACCGTCAGCGCGGCAACGCTCGCACCTGTCATCGCTTCCATCTCGACTCCCGTTTTGTAGCTCGTCGCTACATGACAGGAAATGCGCAATTTTTCCCCGATCACTTCGACGGTGATATCGGCATGCTCCAGCGGCAGAGGATGGCAAAAGGGAATGAGCGAACTGGTCTGCTTCGTCGCCATGGTTCCCGCAATGATCGCAGTCAGAAAAACTGGACCTTTGGCACTGCGAATCTCGCCATCGTGCAACTTTTCCATCACTACGGCTCCAAGCTTTACCACCGCCTCAGCAGTCGCACTGCGATGCGTCATGTTTTTTTGTGTGACATCCACCATAGTCGGTTTGCCTTGGTGGAGGTGAGTGAAGTCTTGTTGTTTTGATAATGTCGATTGATTCATATCCATTCGTGAAATTCGTATTGTTGTGCAGAGCAAGCATCAGCTGGCAGAGTGATCCAGCCATCGCTTCGCAATAACCCCATGAAATCTCCGCTATTGCCTGCGGGGGCGGCGCCGACTTGCTCGTTACCGACCCAGCGCACAGGCAAATGCAGACTGAGCCCGGGCGGAGTCGAAATTTTTCCCTGCAAGGAAACCATGCGTGGCACAGCATCTTTCATGCCGATCGCTTTTCGAAGAGCAGGCAGAACCATCGCATGCAATCCCACTAATGCCGAAACCGGATTGCCGGGCAGCGCGATGATCATTTGATCGGATTTTTTCCAAACTCCCAAAGGCTTCCCGGGACGTTGGGCCACTCCGTGAAACAAGCAGTCATAGCCGAGATCCTGCATCGCTCGCGGCACAAAATCTTTTTTTCCCATCGAGACCGCACCTGTCACAATCACCAAATCATACCCTTGCCATTTTTGCTGGATTTCGTCAGCAGAGGCATCATCTGCCAAGGTGGGAAGCACTTCTGCCGCGAACCCCACTGCTGTCAAACCAGCGAGGAGAGCATGGCCGTTCGATTGACGGATTTGATGATCCATCGGCATTTGCTCCACGGCCACCAACTCATCGCCTGTCGCTTGGATGGCGATCTTCGGCAAGCGCGCGACGCTTAAAGAAGTCGCCCCACAAGAAGCAATCACGCCCATTTCTCGCGAACCAATTTTTCGCCCCACCTCGAGAGCGATGTCTCCTGCACGAGCATCGCTTCCTGCCCGATGAATGAAGGTTCCCACCTCGCGCATGGCCTTGTCGCTGATGCGAATGATCCTATCGCCCCATCGCTCGGTTTTTTCCACAGGGATCACCACGTCCGCACCAATCGGCAATGCGGCACCGGTCATCACTTCCATGCAGGAAAATGGTTCGTCTGATAAGGCGCTTGCGGCTTTGCCAGCCCATGCCACGCCTTTCACGCGAAACAGAGAATCGACAGCCAAGTCGCTTGCTCTCATCGCATAACCATCCATCATCACACGATCATAAGGCGGCAATGGACGATCCACCCAGACTGGCTCGCGGAGCAAGCGTCCGACCGCATTTTTCCAGCAACATCGCTCCGCCCCGTAATCAGGCATCTGTTCGATCAATCGATCTTTGGCTTGTTGATAACTGATCATGCGCTCACCCTCCAATCGCCGTCATCGGCCGTTGCACCTGAAAATTTTCCGCAAAGGAATGATTCTCGGGCTTTTGTTGAATCGCTTGCGCAAATACTTGCTCTAACGCGAAGCGGCGATTTTCACGCAAGGCCTTGGTGACATCGACCTCGCCGTGCTGTCCCAAACAGGGACGAAGTTTGCCATCGGCTGTGAGACGCAGCTTGTTGCAGCTCAGACAAAAATCATCGCATGTCACCGAACCAATAAACCCTACCAAGCCACGTCCGTATTGATAATAGCGCGCAGGTCCATGCCCCGGGCGACGCAGCTGTGTCGGTCGCAATTCGCCATATTCGCGCAATCGCAGCATGGCATCTTTCACGGAAAAAAAGTGCCGTTCATCCACCGGACCGCCGGGGGCCAGCGGCATCAGCTCGATAAATCTCACCGGCATACCCATCGCCGCACCAAATCGCGCGAGTGGCACGATTTGCTCATCATTGACGCCCTTGATCATCACGCAATTCAGCTTCACCACTTCAAAACCTGCAGCCGCTGCTGCACCAATTCCTTCCATCGCCGCCTCCCATCGACCGCCCGTGAGCTGCCGATAGATGGCTTCGTCCATCGCATCGAGACTGATGTTGATCGAACGCACTCCTGCAGCTTTCAACGGTTGCGCGAGTTCTTTGAGCATCACCCCATTGGTCGATAGGCCCAAAGTCTGCACCCCTGGTAAAAGCCACATCCGCTCGGCAATCTCGACAATGTCCCTCCTCACCAAGGGCTCACCACCCGTAAGGCGAAATTTTCGAAAACCCAAATGCGTCGATGCCTCCACCAAGCGCACGATTTCATCTGCCGACAAATGATCGGCTTTTTCTGCCCAACCATGATAGCCCTTGGGCATACAATACTGACAACGCTCATTGCAGCGGTCCGTCACGGATACACGTAGATAGTCGATCTCTCGTTGATAAGAATCTTTCATTAGCTCAAAAAAATCATTTTCACCATGGCAACCACCAACATGCCCGCTAGACAGCGCTGCAAGGCTTGCGAACGGGCGCACCGACTTCCCCACTGCGATCCAAGCCATCCGCCGAGCAAAACGACAGGAGCAAGCCACCAAAATAACATCGGCCATTGCTTCCCGCTTTGCACCCAGCCGAACAACCCCGCTGATGAGTTCACGAAAATGAATGCCGCCGATATCACTGCGGCTTGCGCTACCCGAGCATATCTGGCCAATAACAAAAATGGTGTGAGAAAAACGCCACCACCAATTCCCATCCAGCCGGAGAATAGTCCGATAATTCCTCCGACCAAAAACAGCAAAACAACAGGAGCTCGATGCCTGGGCTCATCACTTTCTCGCGCGCCCAGCCAAAGCCTCGTAGCCGCCGCCAGCAGTGCTAGGGCGACGCCATACTCAAACCACTCATCTTTCATCGGCAGTCGATTGCCCCAAAAAGCCGCAGGCATGGAACCCGCGATCAATGGCAAAAACGTCCGCCACGCTATCGGCGTGCGCTGCCACCAGACCACCGTCGCCAACAGCGATACCACGACATTGAACGCAAGCGCTAAGGGCTTCGCCTGCGTCCAACTCATCCCCCACAAGGCAAACACTAGCAAGTAGGCCGATGCGCCACCATGACCCACAGCAGCATACAGACCTGCCGCCGCGAACAACACCAGCATCATCATGATGATCGAGGACATGGCCATTTCGTGCATACCTCACTCAAGCACTCACCAGACCAATCTTTTTTATGCCGTGATCAAACGATGATTTGCACTAATGCGGAACACGAACGCAATTCATCGCCATTTGTTTTGTCGTGACCGTCTTGGCTCGGTTCTCGCTCGATTTGCTAGCACCACTATGAAATCAATTACATCTACGATACCGCTCGTACTCGTCGTCCTATCACAACCACTGATGGCAAATCCCCCATCGCCCATCGTCGTCCCAGAAAAGAAAGCTAGCACATGGCTCAAGCCTATGCTCGATGTCAGAACTCGCTATGAAATGGGCGATTTCGATAAACTCGATACCTCGAACGCACTCACCACTCGCGCCCGCGCCGGCATGCAAACCACCGCCTTTCACGGCTTTAGCGCATTGGTCGATGGCGAGTTCACGCGCGCTGCGATCGATGATTACTCCGGCGGTGCAAAAGAGGCGGAGCCTTTCGACACCACCAAAACTGTCATCGGCGATCCTGAAACGACGGAACTCAACCAAGCCTTTCTCCAATACCAAGGCTGGGACACCACCTTCAAAGCGGGTCGCCAACGCATCAAATACGATAACGATGCCTTTGTCGGCAACGTGATCTGGCGTCAAAATGAACAAACCTATGACGCGCTGTCTTTCGTCAATCAAAGCGTGCCAGGACTGACCATGAGCTACGCCTATGTCAATCAAGTCAATCGCATCTTCGGCTCTGATGCAGACGCCGCCATCACGCCCAGCTACACCAATGTCGATCACTATGAAGCAGACACGCACTTGCTGAATGCTTCCTACACCGGCATTAAAAACTGGACTCTGGGTTCTTACATTTACCTAATGGATTTCGATGAAATTCCTTCTTATGACAACCAGACCTTCGGTGTCAGTGCCAAAACCAACGCATTTGGCTTAGCCCTTTCCGCTGAACTCGCTTACCAAGATGAGGCGGGCACTGGCAGCGACAAGGACGCCATGTATTTCCACGGCATTGCCACCAAGACCGTCGGTGCACAGTCATTTACGCTAGGATTGGAGCATCTCGATGCAGGAATGAAAACACCACTCGCCACGCTTCACGCTTTTAACGGCTTTGCGGATGTCTTCATCAATCAGCGCGCCAATGGCTCGCACAATGGCATCACCAATCCGTATTTCTCTCATGCCATGCCTATTTTCTGGGGCATGAAATGGATCAATACCTTCCACATCATGGGCGACAATGAAATTTCCGCTGGCTACGGCTGGGAGTACGACTTTGTCCTCACGAAAAAATTCAACGATCACTTGCTGGCACTCGCCAAACTCGGGGTATTTAACTCTAACGGTGATGTGCTCAATGGCAAATCGGAAGCACCTGATGCAACCCGATTCTCGATCGAGCTCGATTATACTTTCTAACATTTTTCAGCGTGTTGTTTGTAGATGTCGCGATTGCCTCCGCAGTCGCGACATTGTTTTTTCTACACCATCCATCGCACTCAATCGATCATCGCAAATGCCAAATCACACAATCCGATGAAAGCATCTTCGACCAAACTGAGCGACTTTTTTGGCGAATGATAGGCACCCCACTCGCGCTCAATGCCTCCGTCAGGCATAGGGATCGCGCACAATCCCCCTTCTTCAATCTCACGTGCCGCCACCCAAGGAGCCATCAATCCCACTCCCATGCCGAGCTTGACCATTTCTCGAATCGCCTGCATGTCTCCTAACACAATCGGCTTTTTCATGCGACCAGATCGCGATTCGATCCACTCCATGCCCAATCGATGCGTTTCTGTGCCGCGGGCATAGACGATGAATTGCTGCTCGTTGATCGACTCCTCCACCTCCGATACATCCGCGGCCCAGGGATGCATCGGCGAGACGAGGAAATGCAGCCGATCCCGATGCAGCATCCGATATGCCTCTGGATTCACTCCTTTGGGTCTCATCCCGATGACCACATCAAGCTCAGTTTCACTCAATCGCTGGACCAAACTCATTGTGTCACCGGCTTCGATCGATGGCTCGCAGCGCGGAAAACAATCTCGAAATTCGCGCAACACAGCTGGTAATAGATAGTTGCACAAACTATGCGGCGCACCAATGCGAATGCGCGTCTGCCCCCAGCGGCGCAAGCCATCGACATCTCGACCTGCTAGATCAATTTCTAACAAAATCCTTTTACAGCGCTTGAGCACCATTTCGCCTTCATTGGTCAGCGTGACTCGCTTGCTACTCCGATCCAGCAGTTGACAGCTCAATTGGTCTTCCAAAGTCCGCATCGCATGACTGACCGCCGACTGTGTGACGAAAATTTTCTTCGCCGCTTGCGTAAAACTGCCCAACTCGGCCACAGCCACAAACGCACGGATCTGTCGTAAATCAGGAATCCATTCCATAAAACATGAGCGCGCTTCATGCTCGCATACCAGAATGAGTAGCATCATTTATGCCAACGCATGATTTTGGCATTATTTGAGCTTATGCGGCATCAATGACTGGTATGCAAACTCGCTCTTACTCTTCTCGTGATACGATTCGACTCGGCTATGTCCCTTTGGTGGATTGCGCTCCGCTCGTGGTGGCTCAGGAAACAGGCATTTTCGAGAAGCATGGTTTATCGGTGAAATTATCACGCGAACTCGGCTGGGCGAGTGTGCGAGATCGAATTTACCAAGGCGAGCTCGATGCCGCCCAAGCGATTACCGGCATTGCCTTTGCCCTCAGCCTTGGTTTTTCCGGATTGCGTCGTAGTGTCGCGGTACCGATGATTCTCAATCTTCACGGCAATGCCATTACGCTGAGTTATGACATCGATCCAGAGCAGGTAACGCGTTCCCACTTCAAACATTATCTCAAAAATCATTGGCGCAAGGACCGACCCTTTACCGTCGCGGCCACGCATTGCTGTTCCTCGCATCACATTCTATTGCTGCAATGGCTGAAGATGCACCAATTGGTCAGCCCAGAAGATGTCGATGTGATTTTCCTCCCACCACCTCTGATGGCCAGCTCTCTTGCAGCGGGTCACATTGATGGCTACTGCGTCGGCGAACCGTGGAACTCTGTCTCAATCCTTCAGAAAAAGGGATGGTGCGCCGCCACGTCATCGGAATTGTCCTATCATCACCCCGAAAAGGCGCTGCTCGTGTCCGACCGCTTCATGGAGGAAAATCGCGATCAAACCATCACTCTCGTTCGCGCCCTCTTGGAATCGTGCCAACTTTGCCAAGATCCAATTTTCCGCTCGGAGCTCATCCAGATTTTGGCGATGCCTCAATACACGGGAACTGCCAAGGAGATTCTCGATAACAGTCTCGGCGCGGAGTTTGACGGCGGCAATCGTCGAATATCCGCCTATGAATTTCATATCTTTGCCGGCCCCGAAGTCAATCAACCCACGATCCAAAAGGCTTCTTGGACTCTTTCTCACTTGCGACAAGCCCAGGTCATCCCCGAAACCTCCGGCCAATCGCTCTCACGCATTTATCGCGAGGATTTGTACCACGCTGCTACATCATGATCGAAACTCATTCTGATGATGAAATCGAATCCCGCGATCCATCTTGAGAAACCACAATCTGGCATGTCTCCCGCTTGATGGGATGTAGCACTTCACTTATGAACTCACCAACATCTACCACTCGTCGTCAATTTTTATCGACTTCCGTCAAAGCCTCCGCTCTCGGACTTCTTCACGCAGGACTCCCAGCCAATTGGCTCGGCGCACAATCGATTTCTGATGCCCCGGAAACTCCGAATATCAATTTTGGCATCATCGCCCTGACGGATTGCTCGCCCATCGTCATTGCTCATGAAATGGGCTTGTTCAAAAAATACGGTATCAACTCCACCATCACCAAAGGTGCCAGCTGGGCCGCGATCCGCGATTCGCTCGCTAATGGCGACTTGCAAGCCACTCACATGCTACTCGGCATGCCCATCGCGTCGACCATGGGTCTCGGCGGTGCACCGAAGATCCCCATGGTCATCCCTTGGATTCTCAACCGCAATGGCCAATCGATTAGCCTATCGAAAAACCTCAAAGGCAAAGTCGCCGCGGATCCGAAGGCGCTGAAGCCTTTTGTCGATGCCGCGAAAGCCAGCGGCAATCCCATGACTTTTGCCATGACTTTCCCACCAGGCACGCACGCAATGTGGCTACGCTATTGGCTCGCCGCGGGCGGGATTCATCCTGGTGACGCTTCTGGTGCTCAGTCGGACATTTCCCTCATCACCATCCCCCCTCCACAGATGGTCGCCAACATGCAAGTCGGCAAAATGGATGGCTTCTGCGTCGGCGAACCATGGAATGCCAAAACCATCGCTGATGACATCGGCTTTACCGCGATCAATACCCAAGACATCTGGAAAGATCACCCCGAGAAGGCCTGTGCTTTCCGTGAGGATTTTGCCGAAAAAAATCCGAAGACGGTGAAGGCCATTCTCAAAGCACTCCACGAGGCCAGCGTCTGGCTCGATGTGATGGAAAATCGCGTGCAGCAAGCAAAAATTGTTAGTGCGCCCACTTACATCAATTGCCCCGCAGAGTCGATTTTACTCCGTCTCCAAGGCAAGTACGACATGGGCGATGGCCGTAAGTTCCGCGACCCGAACTACATGATCTACAGCGACCGCAACTGCAATTATCCACAAGTGAAATACGGCCTCTGGTGGGTCACGCAGCTCCGCCGCTGGGGCTTTACCCAGGGCGCTCCGGATTATCAAGGCATCGCGAAAAAAGTCATGCGCACCGATCTTTACGAAGACGCCATGAAGGAAATCAACTACCAACACGGCGGCGCCAGCGATGCCCCAGAAGCCTTTTTTGATGGCTCAACCTTTGATCCTAAGGCAGACCTCGAATCCTACGCCGCATCGTTTGCGGTGAAATCGCTGAAAGGCTAATCTCTACGCTTATGAAGTCTTTTTCTTCGCAAAAACTCGAAGGCTTGCTCCTGCCTCTTCTCGGAATTGTGCTGTGCCTCGCTGGCTGGTCGATGATCGCAGGAAAATCGGTGACCACGACCACCACTAAGGATGATGGCTGGGGCGATATGATTACGGTCACGGAAACGTCGCGCGTCGGTCTATCGAAAAATTTGCCCTCGCCCACGGAAACTTGGACTGCCAGTAAGCCTTACATCGTCGAGCCCCTCGCCAAACGCGGGGAGCTGGACCAAGGCATCCTGCGCTTTGCATGGCTCTCGCTCAAGCTCGTCGCACAAGGATATGCTATCGCGCTGATCATTGGCACACCTATCGGGTTTTTGCTCGGCTTATCAAAGCGCTTCACGCTGGCCTTCGATCCCATCATTCAAATCTTGCGCCCGGTTTCGCCGCTCGCATGGCTGCCTCTGGGCATGGTGATGTTCATGGGTCTGCGGATCAATGACGATGCAGGACGTGTCGTCTTTGGCACCTCAGACGCCGCAGCCCTGTTCACAATCGCAGTCTGTGCGATGTGGCCAACGGTATTAAACACCGCAGTAGGAGTTCGCGCCGTGCCCCAAGATTATCTCAATGTAGCTAAGGTTTTGAAGCTCTCTCGCAGCAAGACTCTATTCAAAATTCTCA
>RDYF01000070.1 GCA_004293285.1 Verrucomicrobiota bacterium
TCGTGTTAATCGGAGGAATGCGCTTATTGAATTTTGTTTGCAAAAACACCCATTTTGCATCAAACGAAATTCTTGAAAAATGTTCGCGATTTGCGAATCGAGTTGCAGAATTCTCTTGGCATTCACAAAAGAAAAAAACGACAGAAACAAAAGTCACGTTTGTGTATTATGTGAATGACATATGAGGATTCGGTGCTATCTTTGTGCGCGTAACAACAATTACATTATCTATGGGAAATCTAACGAACGAAGAAAATTGGGCAGCTCGTGAGCGCTTGAGAATGATTGAGGTGCTACTTTGGTGGCGTGGTTGGATTCGCCGCGGCGATTTGATTCAGTGCTTTGGCATTTCGGCAGCACAGGCGAGCGGTGACCTGCAACGTTTCTTGGAACTCAATCGCACGGGGGTCATCTATCAGCCCAACCGTAAGCGCTATGAAGCGGGTGATGCTTTCACCTGCAAGCTGCATCGCCCCAGCATCGCCGAAGCTGTGACTTTGGTTTTGGGTCAAGCTCCTGGCCACGCTGTATTGACCATGCGCTCCGAGCCAGGTCCTGTAGCAGCCGATGATTTGGTCGATGTCCTCAGTTTGCCTCAGCGCACGGTGAATGACCGCGCCGCACGCTTGATCGTGATGGCCATCCTTCGCAAAGAAGCGGTCGACGTGAAGTATCTTTCCATCAACAGTTCGTCGCGCAAGATGCGCACCTTAGTTCCTCGTGCTTTGGCATGGGACGGCTCCCGCTGGCATGCACGTTGTTGGGACCAAGAGCACAGTGAATGGCGCGACTACGTTCTGGGCCGCATGGAAGAGTGCCGCTGGTCGAAAGCGAAGCTGGGAGAAATCCCCGAAGATATCGATTGGAATACTTTCATTATCCTCAAGCTCAAGCCCAATGCCTCACTCGGCAAGGATGCGAAAGCAGCTTTGAAAATGGATTACGGCATGACCTCGGACACTCGCGAGTTGCGTGTGCGTAAGGCCATGCTGAAGTACTATCGCCACAACTTGGGGCTTTCCGCCGAAGCGGGCAGCAACGAATCTTGGGCTCCTTACTTCCAGGTTGTTAGCGAGAAGAAAGAGTCTTAATTCGCTCTTCCGCTTATTGACAAAACGCCACTTGCTCATCGAGCAGGTGGCGTTTTTCGTAATGCGATGGGAGAAAGGATCTCTGCCATTGCTCAATGTCCGACAGGACACTGATTGATTTTTTGGAAGAAGTCGTTGCCCTTGTTATCGACCAGGATGAAAGCGGGAAAATTCTCTACAGTGATTTTCCATACCGCTTCCATGCCCAGTTCGGGGAAGTCTACCACATCTTGCGAGCGGATGTGATTTTGCGCAAGCAGAGCGGCAGGACCACCCGCCGATCCTAGGTAAAAGCCGCCGTGTTTTTTGCAGGCATCGGTGACTTGTTGCGAGCGATTGCCTTTTGCGAGCATGACCATCGATCCACCGTGAGATTGGAAGAGATCGACATACGAGTCCATCCGTCCAGCGGTGGTTGGACCAAAAGATCCGCTCGCCATCCCTGCCGGGGTCTTTGCTGGTCCCGCGTAGTAGACAGGATATTTTTTGAAATACTCGGGCAAATCGCCATTCGCTTCGAGGTATTCCTTCAGCTTCGCATGGGCGGAATCGCGTGCAACGATGATGGTTCCCGTCAGCGATAGAGGGGTGGTGACAGGATGCTTGCTGAGAGTGGCCAAGGTTTGCTCCATGCCGAGATCGAGATTGATCTCCACACCTTTGAATTTCCAATCGCGATACGCCTCAGGAATGAATCGACCCGGATTCTTTTCGAGCTTCTCGAGGAAAATCCCGTCCTTGGTGATTTTCGCTTTGGCTTGTCGGTCGGCCGAGCAAGAAACGCCGATGCCGACAGGGCAAGAGGCTCCGTGACGGGGGAGTCGGACGACCCGAACGTCGAGCGCAAAGTATTTCCCACCAAACTGCGCGCCGATACCGATGTTGCGCGCGCGTTCGAGGAGTTCCGCCTCCAGCGCCGTATCGCGGAAAGCTTGCCCGTGAGCATTGCCTGAAGTGGGGAGGGCATCGAGATACTTTGTCGAAGCCAGTTTGACCGTCTTCAAGCATGCTTCTGCCGAAGTGCCGCCGATGACAAAAACGAGGTGATAGGGCGGGCAGGCGGCGGTGCCGAGAGAGCGCATTTTTTCGACACAGAATTCGATCAATCGCTGCGGATTGAGCAAGGCTTTGGTCTCTTGATACAGAAACGTTTTATTCGCCGAACCGCCGCCTTTGCTGACAAAAAGAAAGCGGTAGGCGTCACCTTCCGTGGCATACAAATCTATTTGAGCGGGGAGATTGGTTTTGGTGTTCACCTCCTCATACATGGTCAGTGGCGAGGTTTGGGAATAGCGCAGATTTTCCTTCGTGTAAGCCGCGTGAATGCCTGCGGATAGATGTTCGGCATCGCAGCCTTCGGTCCAGACTTGTTGACCTTTTTTGCCGATGATTGTTGCTGTGCCCGTATCTTGACAGAAGGGCAGAATCCCATGCGCGGCAATCTCGGCATTGCGCAGCATCATCAAAGCAACCATGCGATCATTTTCCGTGGCGGTGGGATCATCGAGAATCGCCGCAACCTGCGCTAGGTGAGCGGGACGCAGCATGAAATTGATCGCCTTGAACGCTTCTTGCGCGAGAAATGTCAGCGCTTGCGGTTGCACGACGAGAACCTCTTTGCCCTCAAATGTCGTCACACGGACATGGTCGCTGGAAATTTTTTCATACTCCGTTTGATCCGGGCCGGTGGCGTAGATGTCTTGGTAAAAAAAAGGTGTCTCGGGCATGGGGTTCGATAGCACAGAAGCTGCGGAGTGCCAAGGGGGAATCTCGGTGACAATGCCGGTTTGGAAGGTTGACAATTTCGCCGACCATGAGAAGGATGGGGCATCACTCACATGGAAGACGTTATCATCATTGGCACTGGATGCGCAGGATACACTGCGGCAATTTACACAGCACGCGCAAATCTCAAGCCGCTCATGCTCTCTGGCACACAGCCGGGTGGGCAGCTGACCACCACCACGGAGGTGGAAAATTTCCCTGGCCATCCCGATGGCATCATGGGGCCGGAATTGATGATGCGCATGCAAGCGCAGGCGGAAAAATTTGGCACTCGCATCGCCTATGAGATGGTCGAGAGCGTAACGCGTCGCGATGACGGTACTTTTGCGGTCAAAACCGGTACGACGACCCACGAAGCGAAAACGGTCATTGTTGCGACGGGTGCTGCTCCACGTCACCTTGGTCTGCCCAATGAGCAAAGTTTGATTGGACGAGGATTGACTTCCTGCGCGACATGCGACGGAGCGTTTTATCCGAATGTGCCCGTGGCAGTCATTGGCGGCGGCGATAGCGCTTGCGAAGAAGCGGGTTTCCTCACTCGATTTGCCAGCAAAGTCTACCTTGTTCATCGTCGTGATGAACTGCGTGCTTCGAAAATCATGGCTGAGCGTGCATTGGCAAATCCCAAAATCGAGCCGCTGTGGAATTCCGCAGTGAGCGAGTATCTGACCGATGAAAAAGGCGAGATGCGTGCGATTAAACTGAAAAATTTGGTCGACGGCAGCGAAAGCGAAGTGGAAGTGAAGTGCGTCTTTGTCGCGATTGGTCACGTGCCGAATAGTGGTTTCCTCAGTGGCTTGGTCGACCTCGATGAAAATGGCTACATCTTGCAAACCCCTGGTCGTACTTCAACCAAGACTCCCGGATTGTTTGCTGCCGGCGATGTAGCAGATCATTACTACCGTCAGGCCATTACGGCGGCGGGACAAGGCTGCGCGGCAGCGCTCGAAGCCGAGCGCTACTTGGCTGACCACGAAGGTCACTGAGACGCGACTCAGAGTGGGCGAGCGTAGGTTTGGCATCGATTGGTCCAACCCGCTCGCCAGCGCTCCTCACCGCGGGCGGGTGGTGACAGGTCGATGCGACGATTCAGCACTCGGGTTGCCGACGCGGCGAATTCCTGCGCGGCAGCTGGGCCGTGAGAAACATTCTTCATGCCTCCCAAAACTTGCAACAAGCCCCAGCCCTTGCCCTGGTAGCGTTCTTGCGGGTTGATGCCATCGCCTTTGAAATTGACGTAGTCAATGAGCGCGTATTGCCCCTGCGCGGTACTGGCGACCTTTTGATAATTCGCGGTAATCCGTGCACGATCCTGAGCCGGTGCCGCAGCGAGAAGTTGCGGCAGCGTAGCGCGTGAGCGAGCGATGATGAAATCGGTCTGGATCTCCACATGGCTCGCCAACCATTGGCGCAGTTCCTTCATACGAGGGCTGTGAAAATCGCGTCGAAATTCCGCCGCATTGCGCCAAGGGGCATGTTGGGCTTGGGCTAGGGCGGGCATGTCGATACCGCGCGACTGGCAGAATCGGACAAACGCGGGCCACGACTCGGTGAATGGTCCAGGCTGACCGGCAGGATACCAAATGAAATGTCCAATGCCCAGAGAGGGGAAATTTTCGCCGGCATTCCATGAGGTGAGTCCTTCCACCGATCCAGCACATTCATTTTGCCAAATCTTTTTGCCAATCGCGGTCTTTTGCGAAGAGCTGAGAGAAGGCAGTCCAGGACTGGCCGCAGCGGTAGGAGTGGATGAGAACGGTGAGCAACCGATCAATGCAATAGTGAGAGCGATAAGTGGGATTTTCATAAGTTACAAAGTTCCAGCGACCATGTCAGCAGCAAGTTGCAGCGCACGCAGCATCGAAGAAGGGTTCGCGAGATTTTTTCCCGCAATCGAAAAGGCCGTGCCGTGATCGGGACTCAGTCGAGGCCGCGGCAAGCCGAGCGTGATGTTGACGGCATTGTCAAAATCTAACAATTTGAGAGGAATCAAGCCTTGATCGTGATACATGCACAACACGGCATCGTATCGACCTTCAACGGCATCGCGAAAAATCGCATCGGGCACATGCGGTCCGGAAAAATCGGCGATGTCGGTGGATTGGAGTTCGACGATGGCAGGGCTGATGATGCGACCTTCTTCGTCGCCAAAAGCGCCATTTTCTCCAGCATGAGGATTGAGGCCGCAGACGGCGATATTCGGTCGTCGATGGAGACGGCGACGCATGAAATCGGCGAGATGTCGACCGGCGCGAACGATGGACTCGACGCTGAGCGACTTCGCGACATCGGCCACGGGAATGTGGATGGTGACCAAAGCGACCGTAAGATGATCGCCCGAAAGGCACATGGTGACTTCGCCTGCGCCAAGTCGATCGCAGAAAAACTCCGTTTGTCCAGGGTAGGCGAAGCCGATGGCTTGCAGCGACTCCTTCGAAACAGGTCCGGTGACCACGGCATCGGCCTCGGCTGCGGCGAGTCGACGCGCCGATTCCTCTAATGCGTCGAGAGCACTCTGAGCACTTTCTCGGGTTGGTTTTCCCGGTTCGATGCAAGCTGTCGATTCTAACAAAAGATAGTCGCAATGGGTCGGCAATTCCGGCGACGCCAGAGCGAGACGAATCACCTCAGGGCCGATGCCCGCGGGGTCGCCGGGAGTGATGAGAATGAGTGGTCGTTTCACGTAAAATTATGGTTCAACGAGTTGACGGAGGAATTGATTTTTTTGCAACAAGATCACCAAGCGCTTTTCATTGCGTCGGAGTTTGATGAAAGAGGTAATCAAAAGCCAAATCGCGATTAGCACCAGCAGCGAGCAACCCGCGAGAACAGGAACGAGCAAAAACAAAATGTCCTGAGGTCGATAGAGATGAGAGGTCGCAATCAAGACCGAACCAATCGACAGGGGAATGGTAAAAATGGCAATGCCCGTGCGCAGAAGCGAAAGCGCTGTGCGTTTTTCCGAAAGCAAGAGATTGACCTCATCGAAGATCAGTTCGCGTTGATCGTTTTTTTGCATGAATGATGGAGTTAAGAGGAGCGGACTGTGCTAGTGATTTCCCCCTTGGCGAGGCGAGTGATGATAGGGCTGCCAGCGGGTGCATCTTTGGCATCGCGCAGGATGTGGCCTTTTTCGTCAAAGGTGATTGAGTAGCCACGCTGCAAAGAGGACTCGGGACCCAGGGCGCGAAGGATCGATTGAAGGTGCTTTAATTGTTTTTCGTGAGAAAGCAGACGTTGCTGCAAAGCGGCTTCGAGCCGACGGGTGAGTGTTGTCAATTCGTCTTGTTGCCGTGCAAGCCATTGACGCGGATGAAGGCTGCGATGCGTGGCGCGGAGTCTTTCGAGAATCTGTTGGCGTTGCTCCATGGCTTTGTGGATGGAGCGCTGCAGTTCATCACGCAATCGATCCACGCGCATGATGGGCTCGCGCAGCAAGCGATCGCCGCGTCGGTTCAGCACACCGCGTTTGATGGAATCGATCCGATACTGCGCTTGTTCCATGCGATGAACAATCGGTTGCTTGATGCGACGACCGAGAGTCAACAGTCGCTGATGCAGCTCCGTGCGATCGGGCACTGCCAACTCTGCGGCAGCACTCGGGGTAGGAGCTCGGAGGTCGGCGACGAAGTCCGCGATGGTGAAGTCGATCTCATGCCCGACAGCCGAGATCACTGGAATGCGACAGCGGGCGATAGCGCGGGCGACGATTTCTTCATTGAAACACCAGAGGTCTTCCAGCGATCCGCCACCGCGTCCGACGATGAGAACATCGCACTTCGGCCAGTTGGGAGAGGAGTTTTCCGAAAAAGCTTGGATAGCGCGGGCGATTTCCTGCTCTGCGCCTTTGCCCTGCACGCGGACAGGAATCAGATAGAGTCGGACCCATGGAGCGCGTCGTGCGATGACTTGTTGGATGTCTTGAATGACCGCGCCAGTCTCTGAAGTCACAATGCCGATTTGGCGAGGAAAAAGGGGGATGGCCTGTTTGCGGGAAGCATCAAACAAGCCCTCGGCGTGAAGCTTCTTCTTCAAGGCTTCGAACTGCGCTTGCAAGTCCCCTTGACCCGCAGGCTCGGCGCGCAGAATGATGATCTGCAAGCTGCCTCTTGCTTCATAGACAGTCACTTCGGCGAACACGCGCACCTTTGCGCCATCGACCAAGCACTCATGACCACTTCGCTTTCTGGCACCAAACATCGCGCATTGAATTTGTGCCTGATCGTCTTTCAGTGTGAAATACCAATGCCCGCTTCCTTGTTTTTTCAAGTTGCTGACTTCGCCCTCGATCCAAACTTCACCCACCTCGATCTCGACGACGTTTTTGATTCGTCGCACGACTTGAGTAACCGTGAGTGACTTGGTTTCAGGCATGGACTTACAGTGAAACTTCTCCGCGCGTGGTGCAAGGAGAAATGCCACACCGAAATCTCGTGAGATTTTTTGATGACACAGAGTTTTGCCTTGTCGCCACGGCGCGAGATGTTCATGATTTACCTACGATGAATTCATTGATGAGTCACTTGGAGCAGGCGGTAGCGAGCAATCAGCTTTTGGCATCCGCGCGGGAAAACATCGAGGCATTGCTGGCTGCAGCTTCGAGCGATTTGGCGGAAAAGGTTGTTGCGGAACTGGTGGAAAAAGGGCACTGGGGGGAGCTGAATGATCGCTTTTTCAAAAAACTGGCTTTCGGCACGGGTGGCTTGCGAGGGCGCACGATCGGCCGCGTGGTGACATCGGTCGAACAAGGCCAAGGCGGCCCTAATGGTCGTCCACAGCATCCGTGCATTGGCACGGCGTCGATGAACTTTTTTAACGTCGGTCGCGCGGTCCGTGGACTGGTTGCTTACACTCAGCAGCACGTGGGAACGGAGCGCAAAGCACGCATTGTTTTTGCTCACGACACCCGCCACTTTTCCCGCGATTTTGCCGAGTTCTGCGCCAAGGTCTGTGTCGAACTCGGAGCCGATGCCTACTTGGTGGAAAGTGCTCGCAGCACACCGCAGTTGTCCTTTTCCATTCGTGAGCTACGCGCCGATGCTGGAGTCGTATTGACCGCCAGTCATAATCCGGCGCACGACAACGGTTTTAAGGCTTATTTCAACGATGGTGGTCAAATCGTCGAACCCTATGCAACGGGCATCATCACCTTGGTCAATGCGATCGAGTCCGAGGCCTATGAAAAAGTCGCCGAAGAGCATCGCGGCACGCTGACCATTTTGGGAGCGGAAATGGACCGACGCTACATGGATCGCTTGCGCTCGCTTTTGATGCGTCCGGAACTTTTGAAAGATTCCACAGCGAAAGTGGTGTTTACCAACCTGCATGGTACGGGCGGCACGATTGTTGTGCCGATGATGCGCGAACTTGGATTTGATGTCATGACAGTGGCGGAGCAAGACGTGCAGGATGGTCGATTCCCGACAGTGGAGTCGCCTAATCCGGAAAACGCACCCGCCTTGAAAATGGCGATGGATTTGGCGGAAAAAGAAGGCGCGGAAATTGTCATCGGTACCGATCCCGATAGCGACCGTATGGGCATCGCCGCGCGCGATGAGTCGGGTCGCATGGTTTTGCTCACTGGCAATCAGATTGGCTCGCTGATGGCATGGTATCGCGTCAAAACCGCTTTCGATCTGGGTTGGGTGAGCGATGCGACGAGAAGTCGCGCGGTCTTGATTAAGACGCTCGTGACCACTGAACTGCAGCGTGCTATTGCCGATCATTTTGGCATTCGAGTGGTCGACACCTTGACGGGCTTCAAGTACATCGCGGAAAAACTGCGCAAGTATGAAAACACCATCCCAGCGCCGAAAATTGCCGAGATCAATCCTTCGGGCTATCGTTCGTTGAGCGAAGAGGAATCGCGTCGACTGCGTCTGGAGTTTTCCCGATTCTTCATTTTCGGTGGCGAAGAAAGCTACGGCTATCTCGGCTGCGATTTTGTTCGCGACAAAGATGCCAATGGCGCTGCGGTGAT
Organism: Verrucomicrobiota bacterium; assembly: GCA_004293285.1. Lineage (GTDB taxonomy): Bacteria > Verrucomicrobiota > Verrucomicrobiia > Verrucomicrobiales > Akkermansiaceae > UBA956. Next base: position 8,857 of record RDYF01000070.1, read on the forward strand.
GTTTGCCGAAGTTGCTGCGTATGCGAAGAGCGAGGGCTTGACCGTTCCGGGCTTGTTGGATCGGATCTACGAGCAGTTTGGCTACTTCCTCGAAGTGGGCAAATCATTGGTAATGGAGGGAGCCGACGGCGCTGCAAAAATTGCCGCTCTGGCGAATTCCTATGCGGCGCATCCACCTGAAGTCTGCGATGGTTCGAAGGTTGAACGCGTTCGCGATTTCTCTTCACAGACGATTTTTGATGAAGAAGGCGATGAGTTGCCGAAGGAGAAAATGATCTTCGTCGAGCTCGCGGACGGTCGTCGTTTTGCGGTTCGACCCTCGGGTACAGAACCGAAGATCAAGTTTTACTTGTTCGGCAAAGACACCAGTGGTCGACCTTTGGCGGAGGCGAAAGCGCATGTCAAAACATCGCTCGAATCGCTTTGGTCATGGATTGAACAAGACGCGGCAAGTCGTTGATCGTGTTTTTTGGTTAGCCTCGTGGCGGCGGATTCCATCCGCCATGCCGACATCTGCATTTTTTTTGGCTAGGCGCTTGGAAAGCGCCGCCACGATTCCATCCGCCATGCCGACATCTTCATTTTTTTGGCTAGGCACTTGGAAAGCGCCGCCACGATTCCATCCGCCAAGTCGACATCTTCATTTTTTTGGCTAGGCGCTTGGAAGGCGCTACCACGTTGTTTCGATGCCATTGCTTGCTGCGAGTAGCGATCCGACGACGGCACCGCGATGGCAATTGTCGCCACCACACATCGTGTTGGCGATGATGCCGGCGGAAAAGTCGTCGTGATACTTCCATGCGAGATAGAGCGATGCAGGCATCGCCTCAGCAATGTAGCAAGCGGGGCTAAAGCGTTGGCCAATGACGTGGCAGTCGTCTTGATGCAACCAAGAATCAGCCTGCTTGCCTGAAAGCCAATCGCCAGCTTCTTGACGAATGGCATCGCGCAGAGCCATGCCTTCGGAAATCCGATAGAGCAAACGAACCAATGAATCCGCGGCGCGTAGCACGTTGGCATGCGAGTGAGTGAGCCCCACATGCAGCTTTACGGTGGCACGTAGTGTGGTCAGGTCCATTCCTGCAAGGGCAAAGCACAAAGCTGGTACGGTGGCGAG
>RDYF01000201.1 GCA_004293285.1 Verrucomicrobiota bacterium
TCGTTCGACAGAGTGTGAAGCGAGTGAATTCTCGTGGCCTCTCAGGAACTGCTGGGGCGTTGTTTCCGAAATGGCATCTACGAGCTTTGGTGAAAGCTTGTTAAGAAATCAGCGGCCTGCTGGCGGTGGGCTTGTTGTTTTTCCGGTGCCATTTTTTGCCAGGTGCGCACCATCATCGAGAGTCGTGGATTTTTGAGGAAAAAGTCGCTGTGGTCATCGATGAAGCTCCAGAACAGACTGTCCCAAATCTCGCACCAAGGGCCGTTTTCTTCGTTCGACATTTTTTTCAGATAATTCGATCCTGAGAGATAAGGCTTGGTGGTGAAGGTGCCGCCATCGGCAAATTGTGACATGCCGTAGACGTTGGGGACCATGACCCAGTCGTAGGAATCAACAAACATTTCCATGAACCAGCGATAGACTTCATCGGGATGAATGCGGCACAGCAGGAAAAAATTCCCTAAGACCATGAGTCGTTCGATGTGATGACAGTAGCCCTCGCGCAGCAACAAGCGGATCACGCGGTCGATGGGGGGAATGCCCGTGGTGCCATCGTAGCAACTCGCCAACTCGCCGGCATGCGCTGGGTGAAATGCCAGAAATTGCGTCGGCGGATGCTGGTGCCGTGGTATTGGTAGATGCCGCGCATGAACTCGCGCCAACCGATGATTTGTCGGAGAAATCCTTCGAGCGAATTGAGAGGAATCGACGGATGTTTCGCGGCATACGCCATCGTGGTATCGACGACTTGCTGCGGGGTGAGTAGTCCGATATTGAGCGCGGGTGTGAGTGCCGAGTGATAGAGGAATACGTGATCGACAGCGATGGCGTCTTCGTATTCGCCAAAGTGCTCAAAGCGTTCGTGCAAGAACTGCGCAAGCCACGACTGCGCTTGCTCATGCGTGACGGGCCAGCGGAAATCTGCGAGAGAGCCAGGGTGATGCGCAAACTGTTGTTCGATCGATGCGGCAGCGTCTTGCCATGCGCTGACATCAGCACGAGGTTCGCGCGGGACAATGTGTCGTTTTGGCAGCTTGGCACGATTTTCTGTATCAAATGACCAACGCCCGCCGACGGGGCCACCGTCTTCGGTCAGCAGGAGATTCATGCGCTTGCGCTGCGCCTCGTAAAAGCGCGCCATGAAGGGCTTTTTTTTGCCTGCAATGGTTTGCGTCAAAAAGCTCTCGGGACTGAGGAATTGCGGGCTGGGGCTGAGTTGCAGTGCGACCTTCCGACCAGCACACCAGCGGCGGAGTCGACGCAGTAAGACATCGTCGATGGGGTCCACCACATGCACGGCGGTGATGTTTTGGGGTAGATTTTTTTCTAACAAAATCGAGCTCGTCGTTGCCTCCGGTGCTGGATTGGGAACGATCGTGACATCGTGCTGCAACGCGCGCAATCGGTCGGCATAATGGCGCATCGAGAGGCGATGAAGCAGCAGTTTTTGCCGGTGCATCGATGCCGGCCAGTGCAAGTCGTTGCCGAAAAAAAGCGGGTCCTCGATCAAAAAAATCGGACGTCCTGCGGCGATGGCGGGATGTTGATCAAACAACTGATGCGGGTAAATGAGCGTGATGTCCATGTCACAGTCGTTGCGGCGTTTGATCGGCCTTGGCATAGGCGAGTCGGGCGAGCGGTTGCAGGGAGAAATAGGTATCCAGCGCGGTGGAGGCGAGGCTTTCCATGCCGCAGAGGTCAAGCGAGCCATCGTCGGCGATGTCGTGACTGCTCTGAATCAGCACCACTTTTCCGATGATGAGCTGTGTGCCATTGGCGGCGATGTCGAGAATGTCTTGCAGTTCCATACCGATGCGCAAACGGGATTCGGCGACAAAGGGGGCGGGGAAATCTTGATGAAAAGTGGCGGTTAAGCCCGTGGCGTCGAATTCCGAAACCTCGCGTGGGTAGCGAGCAGAACATTGATGTGCGGCATCGAGCATGCCGGGATGGACATGATTGATGGTCCAGTGGCGAGTTTCCGTAATGTTCGAGAGCGTGTGGCGTTCCACCAGGTCGGGTCGGCTGATCATGCCGAGCAAGGCAGGTCGAGATCCGAGGTGAACCACGCTCGAAAACGGTGCGAGGTTGGTTTGGCCGAGAGAATTGGTGGTGCCGACGCGAGCGAGTTTGTCCATGGCTTCGAGGTCAGCAGCGGTAATGGTGATCATGGGATGTCGGGAAAGTAGAGTCAAACGGCAGAAAAGCAAACGTCGCCGAGAAAATGGTCCTGCGGATTTCCTCGGAGGAGGCTGGGCGTTGACGCGGGGGAAGGAATTGTGCTAAACAAAGTCAGATGAACGAAGATTTTCAGCAACATCCGCCGCGACGTGTGCTCTTTGTGTGCACGGGCAACACCTGCCGTAGTCCGATGGCCGAGGGCTTGTTTCGGCAATGCGTGGAAAAATTTCCCGACTGGGAAGTCGGATCCGCGGGCGTGGCGGCGAGTGTGGGCAGTCGCGAAAGCCGAGAAACGGCCAAGGTCTTGCAGGCGCATGGAGCGGAATTGGCGTCATTTCGGAGCCAGCAAGTCAGCGAAGAACTCATCGAGCAAGCCGATGCTGTTTTTGCCATGACCTTGGGGCATTTGGAGGTCTTAGAAGATGAATTCCCTGATTACACCGATAAATTTTATCTGGTCGGTGATTTTCTCGACGGAGACAAAACAGGTTCCGATGTGCCCGATCCCATTGGCATGGGGGCCCGCGCTTATGAGCAAGTGGCCGATGTGTTGAAAGCGGCATTTCCCGGGATTTTGCGATTTCTTCAAGCGGGGGAAAAATAATCCCGATTTTGGCGCAATTCGTAGTTGAAAATCCCTGATGTCCAGTGCATCAGTGGGTGGTCCCGAGGACCCAAGAATCTGATGAGCGAAAAAACATTGCGCGTAGCTGTCGGTGCCGATCACGGCGGAGTGGAGATCAAAGATGCGGTAGTTACTGCGCTCAAAAGCGCGGGCTATGAAGTCACGGACTTCGGCACGCATGCTCATGAGTCGGTGAATTATGCCGATTACGGCAACAAAGTCGCTGTCGTCGTGGCGGATGAAACGGTCGATTTTGGCGTGCTCTGCTGCACCTCGGGTGTGGGCATGGCGATTACGGCGAATCGCTATCGCGGTGTCCGCGCAGCGAATGTGCGTTCGGTCGAAGAAGCGACGACGACCCGTGAGCACAATGACTCGAACGTGCTGTGCCTCGGTGC
>RDYF01000071.1 GCA_004293285.1 Verrucomicrobiota bacterium
CTGCAACCAGTCGCCATAGGCTTCGACATCGATGATGTGGTTCTGCGCCTTGCTTTCATACCAAGCGACCCAGCGACGCATCATGTCGAAATTTTCTTCCAACACCGAGACGTCACCAGTGCGGACGTAAAGTTCCCATGGCACAACCGTTGCGGCATCGGCCCAGCCTGGTCCGCCACATGGATTGCCAAACAAGCCGGCGACATCGGGAATGACGCTGGGAATAGCTCCTTCGGCGGTTTGATCGAGTCGCATGCTTTCAAGCCAACTGGCGAGGAAGGAATGGACATCGGCGTTGAACAAAGCGGCCGGCGTGAATGCTTGCGCATCTCCCGTCCAGCCGAGTCGCTCGTCGCGCTGCGGGCAATCGGTGGGGATATCCACAAAGTTTCCACGCAGTCCCCATGTGATGTTGCGCTGCAATTGGTTGAGCATGGCATGGGAAGAAGTAAAAGTTCCGCTGGTGGCAAAATCGGAATGCAGTACATGTCCCGCAACCCAACTTTTGTTTGGTCGGACTCCTGCGGGCAAGCCGGTGAGTTCGACATAGCGAAAACCTTGAAAGGTAAAGGTCGGATGCCAAGAAATGGTGCCTTTTTTCGCCGCCGTATAAGAATTGGTCGTTTTGGCACTGCGATAATTCGCGCGATAGAGCGTGCCATTTTTTTCTAACATTTCAGCGACGCGCATGGTGATGACTTGGTCCTTCTGCACGGGCAAGTGAATCACAGGCCAGCCGACAAGGTTTTGTCCGAGGTCGAAAATCCAGCGTCCTGGTTCGGGTTCGGTCACGGCGATTGCAGGAACTTTTTGTGTAACGCGCACTGGATGATGGCGTTTGGGCTTCAGCGCGACGTCGGCCGCAGGTTTTTCCGCAACGACTTTGCGCCACGAGCTGTCGTTGTAGCCGATTTGGTCCCACGCGCCTAAGTCCATGCGTGCGTCGAAGTTTTCGCCATCATAGATTCCCGAAAAGCGGATCGGTCCTTGGTCGGTGGCTTTCCATGAGTCATCTGTGATGACTGTGGTCGTTGAGCCATCGGCATGCGTCATTTCCAACTGCAGCAAGAACTGCGGTTGACGATGATGAACAGGGAGCGGCTGATAGCCAAGACGTCCGGCGTACCAACCTTCGCCAAGGATGCTTCCTAACGCATTTTTCCCTTGTCGGAGTTGTTTGGTCACATCGTAGGTGAGAGTCTCGATTTTCCGATGATACGGCGTCCAGCCTGGAGTCAAAAAGTCTTCGCCGATCTTCTTGCCATTCAAGCGCAGTTCAAACAAGCCGCGGGCGGTGACGTGCAGACGTGCCGAGCGAATCGGCTTGGTGATCTGAAATTCGCGACGCAAGTACTGAGGCGCATAGGCATCCGTCGAGCCGACCAAGGCTCCCGTGAGCAAATCATAACGTGCGTCTTCGGGGATGACGATTTCTTCGCGCTTGTTGTTGCGCACTACGACTAACGAAAGAGATTTCGGCACGCCAAAAATGGGATCGCGACCAGCGAGATCATTGTTGACCAGAATCTGCGACTTGCCTTCGGCCAGCGCTTTGTTCAAAGCCGGGCGGATATCGATCAAGTGCTCGGCTTTTCCTTGTTCGCCGTATTCGGCTTTTTCAATGACGACGGAAGCGCCTGAAGCATTCGGCTGTTGTGCTGGATCGAGCCGGATCCACTGCGCCTGCCAATCGCTGTTTTCGAGCAGACCCAATTCAAAATGCGCGGGAGTACTCCATGAAGAAGCTTGCTGATTTTGATCCCAATACGATTCGATGCCGCGACGATGCGGTAGGCCGTTTGCGCGACGACCACGCCGCTGGTCGGCAGCTTCCAAGAGAACGTTGGTGTGGGATCGTGAAAGCCGATGGGATTGACAAAGCCCTCGCTGACACGGAGATCAGACGCAGGGGCTTGAGGTCGGGCGGAGAGCGAAAAGGATAATCCGATGACGCTGAGGAACGAGACGAGTAGGATGCTAGATGACATGAGTAGAGAAATTATTTGGATTCAAAATGCCAGCTGCCTGGCGAGACTTCGAAAGAGACAGAGCCATCGGCCTCGCCGACAACCGTAACGCCGGGCACCGAGCCTATCGCTTTTCCTTGTGACCACAGCGTTAGATTGTTCACGCGGATGGCCGAGTGGGCAAGCTCCTTTAGCGGCACAATCACCGTGGCGGTGGTTTTTTCTGGAGAGTGGAGTTTTAGATGAAACGACTCATCATAGCGACGGATGCTCACCTTCACCAATCCCTTGATCGTGTGCGAGGTGCAATCGAGCGATCGCAGTGGGCCGAGCTGAGGCTTGACGCGATAGGTTTCATAAGCAGGAGAAGTCTCCCCCGGCCCAGCCGTGGTTGTAGCTGCCGCCGCCATATCCTTCTGGCCCAATGCCCCAACCTTCCCACAAGGTGCTCAGTGGGCTCTCGACCATTTTGGCATAACGCGACTTCATGCGCGCGTAAGCCGTCGGTGCTTGGTTCATCTGAAAAAGTGCTTCTAACACAAACTTTTCCATGTATGGGCTGCTGTGAAACTCACGCTGCAAGACCTCGTGTATCGCGGGCCATTGGTCAGGTTTGGCGAGGCCAAAAATCACGGCAAGAGCGTGACCTCGGTCATCGGTCTGACCCGTGTATCCGGGTGAGCGGTATTCGCGTCCATTCCAGAAAATATTCTGGTAGCTCGCCTCGATGCGTTGCAGTTTCGCTTCATAGCCCGCGACATCCGCTTCATGACCCGTGAGACGTGCCATCAGGATGGCGGTGCGGAATGCCTGATAGAGCAGAGCGTTTTCCATCAATGGCATGTCGATGTTTTCGCCCCAATCACCCCAATCCCAGCCGCCAGCGCGGTGGATGGCGAGACCGTTTTCATCAAAGTTCCACAGTGCGAGGTAGCGCGATATGGCTGCATATGAACGCGCGATTGCTTCACGGTCACCCGTTTGTTGGTAGTAGTTCCAAAAGCCCTTTTCGCCGATGCTGAGCAGCATCTGCATCGGCAATTCATCATGCCATGAGCCAGCGGGCACGGGCGAGTAGAGTGCGCCATCGGCGCGTTGCCAGTCGATGAGATTGTCGATCGCTTTGCGGATCAAAGGAATCGCACGATCATCGCAGGTGTAGAAAATTTGATTCATCAAAATCATCGTATTGCGCGCTTTGAGCCACAGCGAGTTGAGCGAAGGATCATTGCACTCAAACGCGCCGACGAAGTCGGTATCGTAGCGTGACTCCCGATAGCGCAGATCGAGGATCTCGACGCCTGAGGGAATGCGGTAAATCACCCAGTGGCCATTAAGATAGGGAAAGCTTTCAAATTCCTGCACGCCCTCCTTGGTGATGTATTCCGAGCGGAAGTTGTATTCACTGCCGCCCTTGTAATTGTCCGTGCGCATGTCAATCGTGAGTCCAGCACGAGCGCGGATTTTCAGATAGGGAGAGATGGTGATATTGCGCGGGAGTCGTGCGATGATCTCTTGGCCCTTGCTGATTTTCGGAAACTCATAGGCGGCAAGCCAAAAGCGACGGCGGGTTTCCAGGTGGAGTCATCGAACTCCGGGGCAGTCCATGCGCCGAGATCGAGACGAGCATCGAAATGCACATTTTCGTCCGGCATGCGGTAGTTCGGATGCGGTTCGCCTGTGCGACCGAAGGCGGGATGAATTTGGGCTTTCCATGTGGCATCAGATCCTAACGAAAAATGGGAATCGACATCGAGTTCGAACAGAAAGCCATTTTTGCCGCTGTTCTTGTGCGAGTAGCCGTCCTTGCCCCAGTGCCAGGCGAGCACGGCGATCGTATTGTTTCCGGCTTGCAGAAAAGGGGTGAGATCTACTTCATCGAAGTAGGTATCTTGAGGTGTGGGGCCGCGTTTGAGCGAACCCTCGAAGACTGCGAGCTTGCCATTGACCCACAGCCAGTACTTCGAGTCCACGGCGATGCGTGCGACAGCCTGTGTGGGTTTTTGCGCCAGCGAGAATTGTTTGCGATAACAAGTCCAGAGATTCGTGGTGTTGGTCTGGGTTTTGATTTCGCCCCAGGGTTCCATGCCATACGCTCCGAGAATCCTTGCGGGCTGGCCTGTGCTCGACGTCGGTGATGAAAGGCATCGCCAATCGGCATCGGTGACAATGCTCTGAGCTCTGCCATCGGCGAAAGAAATCAAAATTTTTCCGATCAGGCCAGCGGCGGAGGACGGGCCGTCATTGATATTGTTTTTAGCATGGATGAGAATGGTGTTCGACCCGCTTCGCCATACAGGAGTGAGGTCGATGGCGCGCGGATGTTGCCAATCGCTGCTGCCGCCGAGAATTCGCCCATTCACTTGAAGGCGGTAGTGATTGTCCGCACTGAAAAGAGCGGTGACGGATGCGACGCGGGCATCGTCGGAGGTCGTGATATCGCGTCGAAAACCAGGGCTCGCATCGCGGCGGGTTTCGTTGCTCCAGATCCAAGAAGCCTCTTGGAGATCGATGTCCGGCAGTTTCGCTGGTCCGATCCATTGTCCTTGCCAAGAATCGCGTGCAGAGAGTTCCACAGCGTTTGCCAGCATCGCCGCGCCGCAGGTGAGCAGTAGAACAAGACGGTTTATGGATGAAGAAGAACTCATCGTGTTAGGTGATAGAGAGTTGCTTATTGCACTCGAAGCTCGCGCTCATGCGTGCGATATGCGCCAGCTTGTGAATTTTGACGAACAACCATACTGCTGTTCGAGAGCATGCTGTGCGGTGGTGGAAATCGAAATTCATCAGTAGGTATGGAGTTGATGAAACAAGCGAAAGAGTCAAGGTGGCTTAGAAAGTGCAAAAAGTAACTCATATCTAGTGCTTCCTTCCTGCCCTTGCGAGTCGTGAATCGTCACCCATTCGGGTGGCACCGAAGGGCCAGAGGATTCTTGAGAGGGTGAAAGAAAACGGTGCACGAAAAGGAGATTTCGTGCACCGTAGAGAAAGAATGTTTCTTCACCATCAGGTGATGGGAAGAAACGTGCGACAATCAAGCGCGTCGACGACGCAGCAATGCGAAAGCGCTGAGTCCGCCGAGCAGAGCTGCGGAGGGCTCAGGCACAGCGGTGACGCTGAGGTTGTCGAAATCTCCACCGCCGAAATGGCTATTATTGTTGCTTGCGCTGAATGTCAGGTAAGCAGTCGATCTCGAGCCCACATTGAATGTTCCGATGTTGTTCGCGCCAATTTGAATTTGCGCAAAAGTGCTGCCGCCCTCAAAACCAGAGCCGACTCCGCCAGCGCCGCTGAGGGTGATCGAGACGAGATCATTCGCTGACCAACTCGGGGTGCCGCCAACAGCTGCACCGCCAGCCCAAGTTTCCGTTCCGCCATTCGCGCGGAAGAGTGCGCCTGCGTATCCTTCTGTAATGAAAGGCATTTGAGTGTCACCGATCGTGAAGGAAACCCACTCTGTGGTGTCACCGGTATATCCAAAAACTCTGGAGAGATTGAAGCTGAACACCAAAGCTTGATCAAGCGAGTTGGCGATGCCAGCAAAGTTGTAGTTTAGGCTGACGCGACCAAAGTTTGCACCGCCTGGGTCAGGAAAGGTCGCTAGGGTCATTTGCGTGCCGCCGTTACTATGCTGAGTGGCGAAGCTGGTGCCAGCTGTCGTATAGGTAATGGGCCCTCCTGAGACAATCGTGCCGGATTGAGTGCTTGCGAGGTTGCTGTTAAAACTGCTCGCGCTAGAGTTCTCCGCTGACTCGTTGAAGTTATCCGCAAACAACAAAGTGCTCGCTGAGGTGGGGTTTGCGATGGTGAGTGCTGCGAGTGCAGCGATGGTTGGTATCTTGTATTTCATATTTTCTTTTTTGGTTAACATTGGGGTTTCAATGATTCATGGCAATAAGCCAAGAAAGGTGTGGGGAGAGGGACTTGAATGGTTGAAGTGTGAAATGAGGAGACAAAAAAAGTTTCTCGCGACCATGATAAAGAAACGAGGTGTCGTGCGCCACTGGCAGCTCATCCCCTATTTGGGGGATGGTGCGAGGAGGTTGGGCAGCTCGTGTAGAAACCCCTTTCCGCGAGCTGCCCTGGTATTGCCCCTCCAGAGGCAAAGCGGATGAAATCAAAGTCGGCACGCACAGGATAAGAAGAACATGCCGCGATGGATAGAGGCGGCTCATCACCAATTTGGGTGATGAGCGAGGTGCGTGATGATTCCAGTGTCGATTTGATTCTCGATAACCGAGTGGCCGTGGCGATGCCTAAGGCCTTGGACTGCGGGCAAGCTGGCTTTGGCGAGGTTGTTCAGCTAAGGGATTGCAAATCCCTTCTCCTTAAGGGCTTCCGCTCGCTGACTCCGTGAACGAGAAAAAGCCGTCTCTCGCCAATCGGACGTAATTCAGTTAGCGCCTTTGGCGAGGTTGTTCAGCTAAGGGATTGCAAATCCCTTCTCCTTAAGGAATTTCGCTCAGTTTCAATTGCGCAGGAAGCCTTCTTCCATGGCAATCGTGACGGCGTGAGCTCGATCAGCCGCGCCGAGTTTGCGCAGGATATGAGCTAGGTGGGTTTTGACGGTCTCGTTTGAGAGTGTGAGAATCGAGGCAATTTCTTTATTGGCCTTTCCTTGAGCGACCAAGCGCAGGACCTCCACTTCGCGCTGACTAAGCGTCAGCATCGCGCTCTGCTCGGCGAGGCGTTGGGCGAGGTAATCGGGGAGATCGCACGACTTCGGCACATAGCCCATGACGCCAGCCTTCATGGCGCGGCGCACGTCTTCTGCTGTTTCATTGATGGAAATGAGAATGACCTTGGCGGCAGGAGAATGTTGGAGGATTTCGTTGATGGCATCGACACCATGCATGTCGGGCAGCATGCCATCCATCAGAGTGATATCGGGTTGAAGAGCTGCGTGTTGCTCAATCGCTTCGCGTCCATTGCGTGCTTGTCCACAAATTTCCATGCCGGGCTCCGCCGACAATACACCTGCCAAGCCGAGACGGATCATGGCGTGATCATCGACTAACAGAATGCGAATCTTAGGGTGATTCATTGGGATTTTTGAGTGGGAGTTTTATGGTTACTTGACAACCATTGCCGGGAGACGAGCAAATGTCGAGAGATGCACCGATTTTTTCAACACGATTTTGCATGCCGAGCATACCAAAATGCGCAGTCATGAGGGTGTCCTGCGATTTGCTGGCAAAGCCGATGCCATCATCCTGAATGCTCAGGACTAGCGATGAATCAAGGTCGCGGAGAGAAATCACAATGTTCTTTGCTTGTGCATGCTTCATCGCATTTGCAAGCGCTTCCTGGGCAATACGCAGTAAATGAAAATCAGTGCCACTGGGGAGCGACGGCACAGTCTCTGCGATTTCTAACATAATTTTTGGGCCTTCATCGAGCAAAGCTCCCTGAACCATCGATTGGAGTGCGGCGGCGAGGCCATGTTCTTCTAACACTTTGGATCGCAAGTCCCAGACCGAGCGCCTGGCTTCCACGCGTGTGTGGCGGATCATGCGTCGTGCAAGACTGATGCGTGAGGAGATTTGTGATGGGTCGGTCTTGGCAACCTTGTCAATGCCATCGAGCTGCAAAGCGACGCCGACCAGTTGTTGTTCCAGGGTATCGTGCAAATCGCGCGCCATGCGATCGCGTTCATCGAGCACGGCTTCATCGCTCATTTTTTCACCGATGAAGCGCGCTTGTTTTCGTACCACACGGCGGAAAAACAGAGAGGTCAGAGCGCCGAGTGCGGCGAGTCCCGTCATGATGCCGAGAGCAATGAGCAGGCGAGTGGTGGTCCACCAAGGAGCGCGGTGCAAGAGGGCGACGGCACGAGGATCAGCCAAGCGGATGCGAAAGCCATTTACCCACTCGGGGCGCGGCAGTGGGTGAGTAGTGGTCAGTTCACAGATGCCGACGAGTTTTAGGAGGTCACCTTTGAGAAAAGGCGCGGGAGTCTCTGGATCGAACGGGAGAAAGGCTTCGAAGACGGTTTCGCCTGATTGGCATTGGAGGATGATTTCGTCCTGCATGACGCGAGTGCCGAGCAGTGTGGCATGGAGCTGCACGAGCTCCATTTGCTGCGAAGAGTCATTGACATAAGAAAAGTTCATCGGCTTAGGAGCCGGAGGCTTTTCTATGCCAAGGCGTGTCACCTTCGTCGCACGGAGAATGGGGCGGAAGGGCGCGATGGCACCAAAGCCTTCCACCTTCACCCGCGTGCCAGCGGGCAATGGTTCGGTCATGATGAACTGCACTCGAGTGCTGCCGCTGTCATCGCGCAGATAAAATCCTTTTTCATCCTCCTGCGTGACAATGCCTTCCATCGACACAAGATCGGTCGTGCTGGTGTTTCTGCCTAACAGATCAATCACGCGAGTTGGTTTCGCCGCTGGGCCATCGGTGATGTCCTGAGAGCGTGGTTCAATGGCATCGAACGAAGGCACAAAAAAATGTCGCCCCACGGTTTGTCGTTGATTGTTGTATACCGTGGCAAAAATGGCGCGCATGGTGGCGGGGCGTTGCATCAAGGCGGCGGCGCGCTGCGGGGCATCGGGCGTATGAGGGATGTCCGCCTTGAAGATGTGGCCATAGACCTCCACGACCAATGTGTAGGCTATGCCTCCCGACTCCACCCCGATGACGACGGCGGGCACCTCGATCCAATCGGCGTCATTGCTCGACGAGAAAATTTCATCGGCTAACAACTGTCGCGGTGCGGGAATTGAGCCTTGGCCGAGAACTTCCCAAGATTGAGCTTCGACATGGGGGGTAATGCCGCGCGACTGGGAGATACCGCGAAAAAACACACGGTTGCCCACCTTAGGGCGTTCTTTGCCGGGTGGGTCATTTCCGGGATTGGGGACAAAAATGAAGCACGAAGAAGTGCCATCATAAATGACGGTATCGCCCCGGTTGGGGTCGGCATAGAGCACGACAGCCTCCAGCTCCACGGGTAAATTCTGGACGGCGACATCATCGGGCAAAGCTTGGACCTCGGCGAGGGAGCGCAGTGGTTCTTCAGCTCGGGCCACGGCGGCGAGGCAGAAGAGCACAAGACTGGCGATGCGAAAAAAATCATTCATGCAGAAAAAAGCCCAGAGCAAGCTTGTGTCATCGCAAGTGCTTCGCGCTTGACAACTTGCACTGTGGCCTAGTTTTTGCGAATGAGCAAGAGAGGAAAAAAATCGCAGAGTTCTGATAGATCGACGAGAGGGAGAGGTGCTTGGTGAGACTAACGGCGAATTTTTGACAGGATTGACAAGATTTTTTGGGGAGGGATTCGCGGATGGGGAGGAAGGGAGGGGTGGTCAAGCTTGGGAGAGAATCTGATCTGATAGGAGGGTAAGCAGGTGATGGAGGCTGGTTTTGACAGAATTTCAGAATTTTCAGAATTTCTCCATTCCGATCCCGCTGCGTTGAGGCTTCTCTTTATCGAAAAACCTGAACATCAAAAAATCCGTGCCATCTGTGAAATCTCTGACTAAAAGGCAGTTGTGGGGGGGGAGTGAGGATTGCCTAGGTCACGAGATCCTGTGCCATTTACCAAGTAGCGCGGACGCCGAGGATGGCATTAAAGCCAGGCTCGTTGTTGCCCGAGCCGTGATTGCGGTAGTCGATGTTGCTGAGGTTTTCGATGCCGCAAGTGAGCTCCAGATTTTCCGTGGCTTGCCAGCCCGAGTAGACCATGGGAACGATGTAACTGGGTGTTCCGCCGACGGGGATGCGCTGGGTGTCGAGAGCATCCGCCGCGGAGAGTCGGTCCGCTTTGGCCGCGCCGAGCACACGAGCTTCCAGCCAGAATGCGCCCGCTGGATGAGTCCATCGCAGGGCCGCGGATGCGGTGAGTGGAAGAGCGCGGCTAAAGGGATCGTTGATCGTTGGTCCGCCGACGAAGGCTTGCGTTTGGGTTTCCCCGCGTTGCCAGGCAGCAAAGCCGGTGAGCAGCCATGAGTCATCGATCTGCCATGCGGCTTCGAGCTCGATGCCGTAAATCTGTCCATCGCGCCCGTTCGCCGCTTGTGTGGTATTCGATCCCGAGCTCACGGGGATATCGGCGATGATATTTTGAATATCTGTGTAGAAAAACGCTGCTTGTGCGCTAGTGGATTCGCCGCTGTGGCGTGCGCCGATTTCGTAGGTGAGATAATCCTCGGGATTCACATTCACCGATCCACCGGTTTCCACGCCCGAGCGACTTGTCGTCGCGCCGGAGAGGTCGGCAAGATTGGGGGCACGGAAGGCTTGGGAAATGCCGCCAAACAGCGACCATTGATAAGGCAGTTGCTGAATCGCGCGGAGCGAGCCGACAACATTGTCCCACTCGCGCTCGGCGCTCACGTCTGCCAAAGCATTGTTGTCCCAGCGCTTACCGACCGTCGCTTCGGCACGAGTGTAGCGAAGTCCCGATTCAATGCGAAGTTTTTCGGTGGTATTCCAGTGGTATTGCGAGTGAGCGCCAAAAAGTTGGTAGCGCGAGTCATCGGCGACAGGGCGCACCGATGGAGTAAAAACGGCACCGGTCCCGCGATTGCGCACGCCATTGCTATCGACTTCATCTTGATAGTAATCGACTCCATACACCCACTTGCCGGGGCCCATGGGGGATTCGAGTTCCAGATCGAGTCCATAGGTTTGCACCTCGGCGCGTTGCCATTGTTGGAAGCGGCTGTTGCTGAGAGCTTGGCTGGCGTTGTTGCGGCGATCTTGAAATTCGTGGTCGATGGTATCTTGAAACGAAAGCGTGGCAGACCAGCGAGAGATCAGGGCATTTTGTCGGGGATCCTCCGAGCCGAGGCGGATGTAGCCGAGTTGGCGATCTTGATCATAGCGGTTCGAAAGCCAGGAGCCGGCAGCGGCTTCACTGCCATCGTGCGTCCATCCAGGATTAAAAATCGTGCGATGCCAGCGCCAGATGTCGTCTTGATTCACCTGTTGCCAAGCGACGGTGAGAGTGGTCGAGGGGTCAATGGCGTAATCATAGCGCAGATCCCACGATTGATCCTCATAGCCGGTATTTTTCATGAGTCCGACGTCATCCGTGCGGATATCGCCGAAGTCCTTCATCGTAAAGCCGGCGTGAAGGCCCCAAGATTGGCCTTTGCCGACAGCGCCTTCGACGCGACCGATGTGCGAGCCTTCGCCATTGCCTCGGTATTCATAATAGCCGCTGCCACTTTGAAAAAGCTGGCCGGCCTCGACATGGCGGAAGCCGGAATTTTTGGTAAAGGCATTGAGCGTGCCGCCGATGGCATCCGAGCCGTAGGGGACACTGCCTTGGCTCTTGATGAGCTCCATGTGATCGACCGCAAAGGCATCGACCGTATTCCAGTATTGCACCGGACCGCTGCGCCAAGTGGAATTATTCAGGCGGATGCCATCCACGAGCAAGAGGTTGCTACGACCCGTCTGACCGCGGATGAACGGCGAGCCGTGGCCGAAGGTGGTTTTTTGCGTCAGAACGCCTGGGGTGTAGCTGAGGGCATCGGGGAGATTGCGACGGAAATTTTCTGAGAGAAAGCCTTGGTCGAGGTAATGGCTGGTGTAGGCTGTGTCAGAACTATTGGATTTCGCGCGGCTGGCGGTGACGATCACAGGACGCAAGAAATCTTGGCCATAGACGACAGGTGACAGGGATATGGTGAATAGGAGGATTTTCGGAATCATACAGTGTGATGACAGCAAACGGTGAACGAGAAAAAATCTTAGAAGAAAAATTTGCCATAACGTTCGCGCATTTGGTTTTGCCATTTTTCGATGAAGCCGAGGTCGCGTGCGCAGCGCCAAGCTTGCTCTGGAGCGATCGAGCCGTCGACAATGGCGGGGAAAAGAGCGATTTTTTGCTGCAAGAGTTGCTGCAGTTCCATTTGGCAGCCTTCGAGCTGGAGTCGACCTTGGTGAAGAGCGCCTTCCATGAGAGCTTTGGCGAGGCTGGTTTGGCATTGTTCGCGGCGACGCAATAGGTCATCGGTCGATTGCAGTGTTTGAGCGACCTTCGTGAACCAATCGAGCAGTTCGCCATCGATCGTGCCGCGTTCCGAGCCGGGGTGTCCGGTTATTTCCAGCCAGTGGCGGAGTCGGGACGCGGGACTGAGCAGTCGTTGATAAGCAGCGGTGAGCGATGCTTGAGTGGCTTCATCGGCCAACTGCTGCTGCGCTTCCTTGCTGAGCGTGCGGTAGGCTTCGCGGAGCTGGGCCTCATCGAAAGACAGATCCTGCGGCAAACGAAGGAGGGCAAACGCATTCATGGCGCTTAAGCGGCGAAACTTTCTCCACAAGAACAAGTGACCAGTGCATTGGGATTGCTGACCTTGAATCCGCCTTGTTGCAGGTCATCGGACCAATCCAACTCACTGCCCGTGACAAAAAGTGCGCTTTTGGGATCAATCACCACATGGACCTGATTGCTGACGACCAAGATGTCGCGATCGCGCGGGCCGTCGACGAGGTCCATTTTGTATTGCAGCCCGCTGCACCCGCCGCCAATCACGGCGATGCGAAGCGCACCATCGGCCCGACCTTGTTTCTCCAGCAAGCCACGCAAATGAGCCGAGGCCGCATCGAGGACACGGATGAGTGATTCATTGCCAACTTTGAAATTCACAGTGCTCATGGCGGGGCCGAAGATGGAAGCGAACGCGGCAGAAGTCAAACTGCATTCTTGCGAGGAAAAGCGTCGACCGTGCTGTGGCCATTTCCCGATTGATCTTCTGGGTTTCTGGCGTATCCTCGCGCCATGTTACGGCGTTTGCTTGTCATTTCTCGTTTGTCGTTGCTGCCCCTCGGATTGGTGGTGTCGTGTGGCGGAAATCCCGAGCCCGCGCCGCGTCCTGCGGTGAGAGTGGCTGCTCCAGTGGCCGCCGAGACGGTTCCCGTGGCGATTCCGCGTCAGGCTCCGCCACCGGTTGCGGCGCAGTCGGCGATCGTGGTCGACATGGCCACGGGGCGCGTGTTGTATGCCAAAAATGCCGACGTCCAGCGTCCGGTGGCATCGACCCAAAAAATCATCACAGCCCTTTGTGTTTTAGAAAGCGGCAACATCAACAAGCCGGTGAAAATCGAGCCCAGCGATGGACATTGTGAGCCGACCAAGCTCTATCTCAAGCCCGGCGAAATTTACACGCGTCGTGAGCTGGTCAAAGTTTTGATGATCAAGAGCGCCAACGATGTGGGTCGAGCTCTGGCACGCGATGTTGCGGGATCGCAAGAGAACTTTTCCGCCATGATGAACGCCTACGCGGCGCAATTGGGAATGCGGCAATCGCGGTTTCAAAACCCGCACGGTTTGCCGGCAGAGAATCAATTTTCCACCGCACGCGACATGGCGATTGCGGCGCGTCAGGCCTATCGATCGCCCTTGTTGCGTCAATTCATGAGCGCGCGTGAGACGACATTTACCTTCAATAGCGGCAGGACCTTGCGTTTGGAAAACACCAATCGCGTGCTCAAGACCGTTCCCTACTGCAACGGCATGAAAACCGGGACGACCAATGCGGCGGGTCGGTGCTTGATTTGCACAGGCGAGCTTGACAAAAGGGCTGTCGTGGTGGTGGTTCTCAAGTCCAACAGTCCCAACGTCTGGAAAGACTCCGAAAAGCTCTTGCGTTGGGCGCTGGAAGACAAAGCCTAATTGGATACTGATATGAGAGTTGATTCGACCTTTACCCTGAAACCGGGCGATCTCGCGCCGAAATTTTCCTTGCCGGATGCGGACGGCAACTTGGTGTCTTTGGACTACGTGTGCGGGCCACATGGCGTCTTGGTGGTATTTGCCTGCAACCATTGTCCGTACGTGGTGCATCTGGCCGATGCCCTTGGAATCCTTGCTTCGCGCGCCTTCGCCTGTGGCATTGGCACGGTCGTGATCAATTCCAACGATCTCGAGGCCTATCCGCAGGATGGTCCCGAGTTCATGAAAACCTTTGCCCAAAAGCACGAGTGGGGCTTTCCCTACCTGATCGATGAGACGCAAGAAGTAGCGAAACAGTATGGTGCGGCGTGCACGCCGGACTTCTTCCTTTTCGATGCCGATTTCCGACTCTACTACGCGGGGCAGTTCGACAATTCCCGTCCGAAAAATGGCAGTGTCGCCGATGGGGCGGATCTGCAAGCTGCGATCGACGGCATGCTCGCCGGTGATCCCTTGCCGAAAAACGTTTTTCCATCCAGTGGCTGCAACATCAAATGGAAGCCTGGTCAAGAGCCAGCGTGGTTCCCGGTGGCGTGAAATCTTCGCGGCCACAAAAAACCCTCATCGCTTGGGTTGATGAGGGTTTTTCGTCGGGGGAGAACAGGCGAAATGAAAGGCCAGCTTACTGAGGAGTCGCGGGAGCGGATGCGTCGCTGGGAGTTTGCTTCACACTATCGACAATCATCAGCGCTTCTGCTTGAGCGAGAGTGAGTTGATTGAGGTTTCCGCGCAGGGGGCATTCCAAGAAAATGACAGGGCTATCCGTGGCGCGTGGCAATTTCTTCAGGGTCAACGGATCATCTGGGAAAGCGGCGACAGGCATGGTCAGATAAAGCTGGCCTTCATACGTGGCAGTAAGTGCGAGCTTTTCCGAGAGGCGCATTTGCATTTGCTTCTCATTGAGTTCCGCTTGGAAAGGGAGGGAATTGTCGACCAAGGTGCCATCAAATCCCATCGCCGATTGATCCGATCCACCGAGGATTTCGGCGGCTTTGCCAATCGTCAACTCATCAGCCCCGCCTTGCATGGCGATTTGATCCGTGGCGTTTTCGGCGATCGCGCTGTCGATCGCCTTCTGGCTCAACATTTCATCGATTTCTTCTGCCGTGGCAGGGCGAGCGCTGATGTTGCCTTTGATCTCCATTTGGCCTACAGCGAGCAGTTGCAGCTCATCGATCGACATTTTCCCGCCGCTGGTTTTGATGTTGAAAGAACCTTGCGTGAGATTGACCTTCCGATAGCTGCCCGAGGGGCTGAGGACCGAGAGGCTATTGAGCAGCGGAATGCGATTGCGCAGGTAAATGCCATCGCCTTCATTGAGAGAAATGCGGCCTGCAAGCGTGACACCCTCGGTTGAGTTCGTCGAGCCGCCGATTTCCAATTGGCCGGAGATGACGCCCTCAAGAAAGGTCTGATAGCTTTGTTGCAGCAAGGGGGTGAGAGGCACATTTTCCAGAGTGATCTTGCCCGAAAGAGTCGGGCGAAGGCCGCCTTTGATCGCGACCGACTGGAAATACACGCGGCCTTCGATGCCTTCCGTCATCAAGTCATCGGCATCGCGAGCAACCGTAAACTCGCCTTTTTCAACAATCAGTTCCCCATGAACCAAGCGAATGTTGAGTTCTTTGATTTGCAGGTTGCGCAGCCAGTTTTGCGAAAAAGTGCCGCCTTTGAAGCGCAGTAGCCAGCCTTGATCATCGCGCAGAGCGGTAAGTCGGCTTTGATCAATTTGACCCATGGTGCGGGCGGAGTAGCCCCAAGAGACGCGAGTATTTTTGCATTCGAACGCTTGGAAACTCAACTTTTCCAATTTTTTCGACAAAGCCAACGATAAGGCATCGGCTTCTTCCTGCGATTCGGCACCTGCCTTGACGTTGAGCGAGAGGCGATCGACACTGATTTGGTTGGCGTTCCAAGTCCCGATGATGCCATCGAGCAGCCCCATGCGGAACGTGATGCCAGTGGCTTCGCAGCGGTTAAAAAAGCTGTTCATCCCGCCTTCGAGAGCGAGATAACGAATGGTGGCTTTATTTTGCAAGCGGTCGAAGCTGCGCATTTTGCCATTATCGGCACCGAGCCAAGCGACGATTTGGTCCTTCAGTTGGGTATCAAAAGCCTGTTGGTCCGTGCGTTTCACCAAATAGGCCAGGGCCAGAGCGGCGAGCACGACAAAAAAGAGGAAGACCTTGAGCAACAGCCGCATCACATGGTACATCATTACAGTGGCTCCACCACCAGCCATAGAATAGCGAAGCTGAAACCAGAAACCCTGTTTGGCCACCCATTGTGCCAGACGATCATTGAACACTTTCGTTGAATCTAAATCCATGACGACGACACCGCCCTACGGCGCGGCAAGTAAGAAGAATTTTGGCAGGAATTACCAGAGCAAAATCGGAAATGGCAAAAAATGCCTAGCACATTCCTCCATGTCCCGTATCATAGGCGCTGTGGAAGATCAGGATTACAAAGTGAAATTAGAGATTTTTGAAGGGCCGCTGGATTTGCTGCTGTACCTGATCAAAAAAGAAGAAGTCGACATCCATGAAGTGTCCTTGGAGAAAATCACCAAGCAGTATCTTCAATACATCAACACGTTTCAACTGCTCAATATCGACATCGCGGCGGAGTTTGTGTTGATGGCAGCCAACTTGATGTATGTGAAAAGTCGGACGCTTTTGCCCAAGTCCGATCAAAGACGCCGCTTCCTTTTTGGCGAAGCGCGAGGTGGAAATGGACGGGGCCTATGCGTATCAGCCCGATGTCCCGAAGGATGAGTCGCCCCCAGAATTGGCGGAGGTGTCGATCTTTGATCTGATCCGTTCCTTTCAGAACGTGCTCAAGCGCTTTGAAGAAGCGCACGACTTTGGCGCGATTGTCGATGACCGCTATACGGTGGCGGATAAGATCGAGATGTTGATGGATCGTTTTCAGCCAGGGCAAGCGATTCGCTTTGAAAATCTGTTCGATCAAGCGACGACCAAGGCGGAGGTGATCGTCACCTTTTTGGCGGTGCTGGAGTTGATGAAAATGAATCAGTTCA
>RDYF01000072.1 GCA_004293285.1 Verrucomicrobiota bacterium
TATTACAGTGTTTGGGGTTAGCTAATTGAATCCAATCAGGTCTGCTCACTGCGTAAATTGCCAACTGAAACCGGTCAATGCAAAAAATTCATGACGTGTGACTCTTTGCGCAAGAATCGATTTCCGCTGGAAACGTATGAGCACTCTCATCGCTTGCGATTGGCACAAAAAATGATTCGACATCGCCGTCCGTGCAGTGCATGGGTGTGCGCGCAGTATGGTAGCGAAACGAATCATTTTTGCTGGTAAGGTTCAAGGAGTAGGATTTCGCTACGCCACCAAGGACATTGCACGCTCTTTTGATGTCTGTGGCTCGGGGTGAAGAATCTCGCCGATGGCACGGTCGAACTCAAAATCATGGCCGAAGAGGATCGCGAACTGGAAGCCTTTCTCTACGAACTGACCGAAGAATCTTCCGTCGCTCATCACATTCAATCCATGCACACCCAGGTCATCCCGCCTTTGGAAGGCGTGAAAGGCTTTCAAATCGAAAAATAATCGCCCACTTCCCCCCACCAAGCCGCGCATGATTCTGGCACGTCTCATGCTTGGTGTAAGCCTCACCTTCCTATGCCGATTCACGTTGCTCTTCATCATGTCACTCACTATCGCTATGAACGCGACATTTCGCTAGGCCCACACACGGTTCGGCTCCGACCCGCCCCTCACGCCCGCAGTAAGGTTCTTGCTTACTCGCTGCGCATCTCTCCTCACGAGCATTTTCTCAATTGGCAACAGGATCCCCAAGCCAATTTCCTCGCGCGACTGGTCTTTCCGGAAAAAACCCGGGAGTTTCGTGTCGAGGTCGACCTCGTAGTCGAAATGGCGGTCTTTAACCCCTTCGATTTCTTCCTCGAACCCGAAGCCGAATGCGTGCCGTTTCGTTACGATGGCAGCCTTGATCACGAACTCGAACCTTTCCGTCGGAAGCTCAAAGCGACTCCTGCTTTGGCCAAATACGTCGGCGAAATCGCCACGGAGATTCACCAAAAAAATCTCAGCATTCTCAACAAGGAAAAGAAACCCAAAAAGGGCAAAGCCAAGGACGAGGAGAAAAAAATCACTGGCTATCGTACCATCGATTTCCTCGTCTCGCTGAATGCGCGGTTGAATCGCGACATCAAGTATTGCATCCGCATGGAACCGGGCGTGCAAACGCCGGAGGAAACGCTGACGAAGCTCAGCGGGTCTTGTCGAGATTCCGCGTGGCTGATGTGCCAAGTGCTGCGCCACCTCGGCTACGCATCACGATTCGTTAGCGGCTATCTGATTCAGCTGAAGGCTGACCAAAAAGCGCTCGATGGCCCCAGCGGACCGGAAGAAGATTTCACGGACCTCCATGCTTGGTGCGAGGTCTATCTCCCCGGCGCGGGATGGGTCGGACTAGATCCAACCTCGGGGCTTTTTGCGAGCGAAGGCCACATCCCTCTGGCAGCTACGCCGGACCCCTCCAGCGCGGCACCGATCAGTGGCTTGTTGGAGCCTTGCGAAACCGAGTTTTCCTTCGATATGAAGGTCGAGCGCGTGCACGAAACCCCGCGCGTTACCTTGCCTTATTCCGAGAAACAATGGGAAGCGATTGAAAAACTCGGAGAACAAATCGATGTCGAACTGCGGCGTGGCGATGTCCGACTCACCATGGGTGGCGAGCCGACTTTTGTCAGCATCGATGACATGAACGGAGCCGAGTGGAACACTGATGCCATGGGTCCGACCAAGCGCCTCATTTCTGGCGAACTGGTGAAGCGCTTGCGCGAAAAGTTTGGTCCTGGGGGCTTTCTGCACTACGGCCAAGGCAAATGGTATCCCGGCGAGCCCCTGCCGCGTTGGGCGCTGGGCTGCTGGTGGCGCAAGGACGGTCAGCCGATCTGGCACAATGACGCGCTGATTGCCGATGAAAAGCGCGACTACGGTCACGGCGAAGCAGAGGCGCAACGCTTTGCCGCACGACTCGCCGAGGAATTGGCCGTTCCTGCCACATGCCTGATTCCTGCCTACGAGGATGTTTACTACTACCTGTGGCGCGAGAAGCGACTGCCGGGCAATGTCGATCCCCTTGCCAACAATCTCAAGGATCCGATGGAGAGAAAACGCCTCGCGCGGATTTTTCACGACGGCCTGGGCAAGTGCGTGGGCTTTGCACTACCGCTGCAAGGCAGTTTCCAAAACGGTGCTGTTACTTGGCAAAGTGGTCGCTGGTTTTTGCGCGACGAGCACATGTTCCTCGTTCCTGGCGACTCGCCGATGGGGTATCGACTCCCGCTCGATTCGCTCCCGTGGGTCAAGGAGGAAGACTACCCCTTTTTCGTCCCGCAAGATCCCCATGCGCCGCGCGCGCCTTTACCCAAGCAACTCGCCCAGCCGCTGGCTCCGCGGACGCAGAGTTCGCTCGAAAGCGATGCCGCCCATTCGGCATGGGATCAAAAAATGGCAAGCGCTCACCCCTCACCCACCTTACCTCCAGTCCCCACGTCGCGCACCCCTCGACCCGGCGAATCGGCGCCGTGGATCGTGCGTCGTGCCATGTGCTTTGAACCACGTGACGGACGTTTGCACTTGTTCCTTCCTCCGCTGGAAACGGCAGAGGAGTTTCTTACTCTCGCACAAGCGATCGAAACCGTGGCCGATGAACTGAAAATTCCAGTCATCATCGAAGGCGAGGCGCCCCCCTTTGATCCGCGTTTGCAGCATTTCAAAATCACGCCCGACCCCGGCGTCATCGAGGTCAACCTGCAACCGGCTTCGAGCTGGAAGTCTTTGGTGCATCACACCACGACGCTCTATGACGAAGCTCGACAGTGTCGATTGGGCACAGAAAAATTCTTGCTCGATGGTCGACATGCCGGCACCGGTGGCGGCAATCACATCGTGATGGGCGGTGAAACGCCGTCCGACTCCCCGTTCTTGCGTCGACCCGACGTGTTGCGTTCGCTACTCGGCTTTTGGCACAATCACCCCTCGTTGAGTTATCTGTTCAGCGGACTTTTCATCGGTCCGACGAGTCAGCATCCGCGGGTCGATGAAGCGCGTGACGACGCCCTTTACGAGCTCGAAATTGCTTTCTCGCAAATCCCCGATCACGCCCAAGTGCCGCCGTGGTTGGTCGATCGTGTGTTCCGTCATTTGCTGGTCGACCTCACAGGAAATACCCACCGCGCCGAGTTTTGCATCGACAAGCTGTTTTCCCCCGACAGCAGCACGGGGCGTTTGGGACTGGTCGAATTGCGCTGTTTTGAAATGCCGCCGCATGAGCGCATGAGCCTTGCACAGCAATTGCTCATCCGCGCCTTGGTCGCGCGCTTTTGGAAACAACCAAGCCACTTGCCTTTGGTCCGATGGGGCACCGAGCTGCACGATCGTTTCATGCTGCCGCATTTTGTTTGGCAAGATTTCACCGATGTCTTGGACAATCTTCGGCATCACGGCTACGCCTTTGACAACGAATGGTTCCGCCCCCATGCCGAGTTCCGCTTTCCATCGATCGGCGCATTCGCCCAGCGCGGGATTGAGGTGGAGCTGCGCACCGCTCTGGAGCCCTGGCACGTACTCGGCGAAGAAGCCACCGCGGGCGGCACGGCGCGCTATGTCGATAGCTCGCTGGAGCGCATGCAGGTCAAAGTCACGGGCTGGACAGATCAACGCTACGCCATCACCTGCAATGGTCGCGCCCTCCCCTTGCAGTCCACTGGTCGCGCAGGCGAGTTTGTCGCCGGCGTTCGCTACCGCGCGTGGCAGCCGCCGAGTTGTTTGCAGCCGATGATCGGCGTTCACGCTCCGCTGACCTTTGATTTGATCGATACCTGGTCGCAACGCAGTTTAGGCGGATGCGTGTATCACGTCACCCACCAAGGAGGTCTGAGTCACGAGCGATTCCCGGTGAATGCCGCAGAAGCAGAAAGTCGCCGCATGGCACGCTACTTGCCCTTCGGCCACACGCCAGGAAGCATCGAAGTCACACCTGAACCTCGCAATCCCGTTTTCCCTTTCACCCTCGACCTGCGCACCCCCGAGCCGACGAATAGAATTGCGAAAGAACTTTGATTCTGACACAACGAGCCCGTCGCCATGGATTTACGCTTTTCTCCTTTTTCGCCCATGAGCGGCATCGCGCCCATGGCAAGTGAGGAAGAACGGCGCTTCCGCTACCGTCCTGTGCCAGGAGTGTGGGACGAAATGTTTGCCGCCGATGGCTCCGTGCGACCGCACTGGCTGCCTTTTGCGGAAATGCTGCGTCAACTCGGAGTCGCAGGCATGGAGGACAATGCGGCAACCATCGCGCGCCTGTTGCGCGATCATGGTGTCACTTACAATGTCTACCAAGACACAGGGGCGGCAGGTCGACCCTGGTTTCTCGATGTCATGCCGGTGCTGGTCAGCTCCTCGGACTTTGCCACGGTGGAGCGCGGGATGCAGCAGCGCATGCGCCTGATGCAGGCGATCATGGCCGATGTCTATGGACCGCAGCGATTGATTACCGAATCGTGGATTCCTCCGCGCCTGCTTTTCGCCAATCCCGGCTACTTGCGACAGGTCAAGGATGTGGCGCTCGATGACGACTTTATCGGCAACATGGCCACCGACCTCGTGCGCGATGCCGATGGTCGCTGGATCGCGCTCGCTGATCGCTGCCAGATGCCCGGCGGGATTGGCTACGCGCTCGAAAATCGCATTGTGCTCTCCCAAGCCTTTCCCCAAGAGTTCAAGCAATGCCATGTTCAGCGACTGGCTTCGTTTTTCGAACGGGAGCGCGACATTTTGCGCGAAATGGCTCCAGTCCACCGCCACACTCCGAATGTAGTGATGGTCACTCCCGGCCCTCACCATCGGAGTTATTTCGAACACGCTTTCAAGGCCCGTTACCTCGGCTTTCCCTTGGTCGAAGGAGCCGATCTGACGGTGCGCGATACTCGGCTTTTCATGAAAACGCTCGAAGGCTTGCGTCAGGTCGATGTCTTGATCCGTCGCGTCGAGGACTTTTCCTGTGACACCCTAGAGCTCGATCCCTCCTGCTGGAGTGGTGTGCCAGGTCTCTTGGAATCTTGGCGCAATGGTCGCGTTCGCATTGCCAATCGCGTCGGTTCGGGGGTGATGGAAGCCGCCGCGTGGTTGCCCTTTTTGCCCAACTTGTGTCGTCAGTTGCTTGGCGAAGAATTGCTGATCCCTTCCGTTCCCACTTGGTGGTGCGGGCAAGCCGACGTACTGGCTGATGTCATGAAAGACCCTCGACGCTGGATTTTCAAACGAGCCTATCTGGGCGACGATCGTCCAGCACAGTCGACCGCCAGTATGGAGGAGAAAAGCCTTAAGGCCCTGCTCGCCGAGGTTGCCGCGGATCCCGAAGCATGGGTCGCGCAAGAAGCGATGGTGCTGTCGAGCGCCCCCTTCTGGACGGGCAGCGCATTGGAACCACGTTCGTTTGTCTGGCGGACTTTTGTTTGCGGTACCAAGCACGAAACTCATGTGATGCCAGGAGGCTTAGGGCGCGTCAGCCCCTCTAGCGAAGGCTTTTTGGTGAGCATGGAAGCCGGTGCGCTCAGCAAGGATGTGTGGGTCATTTCCGATCACGAGGTCGCCCCGAAAAGCCTGTTGTCTGGTCGTACGGAAGCCCTGCGCGTCTCGCGACCGCCGGGCGATGTCCCGAGTCGCATTGCCGACCACTTGTTCTGGCTCGGTCGCTACGCCGAGCGCATGGAACAAACCACCCGCGTGCTGCGCATGCTCAGCAAGCGACTCGTCGGCGAAGGCGGAGATCTGCAAATGCACGAACTGCGCGATGGCTTGCGACTCGCCCAGCAAGTGAAATTGCTCGATGAAAGCCTCGATGTCACTGGTGCGCAGTACTTGGTCTACCAAGAAATCCGCGAGCTCATGGACAAGCCCGCGCGCATCGATGGCGTCGCGGACTTGATGGGCAAACTGCGCTACAACGCCGCGGCAGCAAGGGATCGATTGTCCGATGATACTTGGCGCTTGTTCAATCAGCTGCAAGAAGAAGTGTCGGCCCCTTTGCCGCAATCGACCGCCTACAGCATCACTTCCAAGCTGGATCGTCTGATTCTCGACATGGCTGCCTTCAGTGGCATGCAATCAGAAAACATGGTGCAAGGACACGGATGGCGCTTTCTCGAACTAGGACGCAGAATCGAGCGTGGCACCGCCAGTGCGACTTTCTTGCAAGCCGCGATTCAACTTTGCCAAGAAAACGAAACCGTATTGGTGCCATTGTTGGAGATTTTTGATAGCACCATGACCTATCGTCGACATCACTTTGCCAAGCCGAAGCTGCTGCAAGTGCTCGATCTGTTGATGCTCCATGCCGCCAACCCCCGATCGCTGGCCTATCAACTGAAAGCCATTCACCACCAAGCCGCTCTTCTGCCGCAGGGATCTTCGCCCACCGGAGCGAGCACAGCTCTTTCTGCCGTGGAAAAAATGGTCGACCAACTCCAGCAAATGGACCTCGCCGCATGGGAAGCTCATCCCGAACGCTTTGCCTTTTTGCAGAATACCTGCGAGCAATTCATCGAGCATCTCGAATCCCTTTCGCATCAACTCACCGAAGATTATTTCAGTCACGCCACCCGCCGCTCTCGCTAAACTCATGCGCTATCGCGTTCATCACCAGACTCTTTGCCGATACGACAGCCCTGTCAGTGTCTGTCATTATCACGCCAAATTGACTCCGCGTCGACTACCCAATCAAGAATGCCCGTGGCATGAAATCACCATCCGCCCCGAGCCACTGCATCGACACAAACGGCACGATGCCTACGGCAATGCCATGACCTATTTTGAAATCGAGGGCTCGCATGATGAACTCGAAGTCGTTTCTCACTGCCTGATCCACGTTCACGAAAATCCGACGCCAGATCCCCGATCCACGCCAGCATGGGAATCGGTGCGCGACATCTGCCTCGCATCGCACTGGTCCACCGCCACTGCCGCGGCTGAGTTTGTCTGCGATTCTCCGCTAATTCGCCCGCTGCCCGAAATGCGTGACTACGCGCGCAAAAGTTTTACCCCATCGCGCCCGATTCTCGATGCCGCACTGGATCTCAATCATCGGATTTTTCGCGACTTCACCTTCGATCCCACCGCCACGAATGTCGCAACGCCAATCGCCGAATCGTGGAAAAAAAAGCGCGGCGTCTGCCAAGATTACGCGCAAGTGATGATTGCCTGCCTGCGCGGCATCGGTCTCCCCGCTCGCTATGTCAGCGGCTATCTCGAAACTCTGCCCCCACCCGGCCAACAAAAACTCATCGGGGCCGATGCATCTCATGCTTGGCTCGCCATCTGGTGCGGTGAAGAACTCGGCTGGATGGATCTCGATCCCACCAATGACCTCATGCCCTCCACCCGGCACATCACTCTGGCCTGGGGTCGAGATTTCAGCGACGTCAGCCCGCTGCGCGGTGTGACGCTAGGCGCTGGAAACCAACAAATCATCGTCGCAGTCGATGTGAATGGCGATTCCGATTGAACCACGCCATCTTTTCGCTTGGTTATTCCGCGCGAATGATGTCATTTTCTCCCCAGATTACCTCACTTTACTATGGGAAGAGCTTTTGAATGCCGGAGAAGAGCCAAAGAAGCGCGTTGGGATAAAATGTCCAAGGTGTTTCCGAAGATGGCCAAGTTGATCACCATGGCCGCCAAAGATGGTGGACCTGATCCCATGACGAATGCCAAATTGCGACTCGCCATTGCCAACGCCAAGGCAGAAAACTTGCCGAAAGATAACATCGAGGCGGCCATCAAACGTGCCTCAGCGAAGGATGCGCAGGACATTGTCGAGGTCAATTACGAAGGCAAAGGCCCCCACGGTGTGTTGATTTTCATCGAGTGCGCCACGGACAACTCGAATCGTTCGGTCACCAATATCAAAACCTATCTCAACAAAAATGGCGGCCAAATGGTGCCGAGCGGCTCTCTCGAATTTTTATTCTCTCGCAAAGCCGCAGTCGAGTTCGTGCGCACACCGGAAATGGACTTGGAGGAAATCGAGCTCGCCCTCATCGATGCCGGACTCGAAGAGTTGGTTGTCGACGATGACCTCGTCACGGCCTTTGCCGATTACACCAGTTTTGCTCTGTTAACCCAAGGCTTTGAAGGCCTGGGCATTCCCGTGAAAAAAGCCGAACTGCGCCGCGTCGCAACCAGCCCTGTCGAATTGACCGAAGAGCAATTGGAAGAAGTCGAGAAGCTCATCGATAAAATCGAGGACGACGACGACGTGCAAGCGGTTTTCACCAATATTGCCTAGTGCTGCAAAACAAAAAAAACGCCGAGGGTCTCCCCCGGCGTTTTTTGTGGGAAAAGAGGGCTCAGTCGAGCTTCTTTTCATCCTTTTTTTCGCCCTCAGCCGCTGCATCAGGCTTCTCTTCCGGTGCTTTTGCTTCTCCCATTTGCTCGGCAATCGCCGCTTTGATTTCATCGAGATTGGTCGCTAGCTCGCTCTTCGGATACACCTTCGCCATCTCTTCGACGATGCGATGCGCTTCCTTGACGTCGCCTTTTTCCATCGGACCAGCCATGGCCACGTTCAGTGATAGACCAATTTTGACATCCTCTGCCAAATCGGGGTTCTCCTTCAAGTAACCTTTCACCAATTCATTCGCCTTGCTAAAGTCTTTGGCCTTCAGCATCGGCTGAATTTGTCCCATGAAAAACTGCTGTACTTTCTGCATCGCCGATTCCTCAGCTTCTTTTTTTGCGACGGCCTCTTTGCGAGCTTTGACAAATCCGCTCTTGTCTTCGGGATCCAGTTTTTCGATCTGCGACACCACATCCATGTAGTGAGCTTCAACCACTTCGGGTTCCATGATCGCAAGACCCTCAGCGAGCGCTTTGGCCTTATCGGCTCCTTCCTGGGCTTTGTCGGCACGCGAAAAGGCTTCATCACGCTTGGTGCGCACCGCTTTCAATTCCTTGAGGTGCTCCAAATACGCCGCCGATCCACCGGGCTGGTAGCCTGTTACGGCATAGGGCTTGGCTTGCTCATCACACAGCAATACCGTCGGAAATCCTTCGATCGAGTAGGTTTCCGCCAGTTTTTCATTCTGCTGCTTGAGCGCGGCCTCCTGCGTGGTCTTCTGAGGGAAGTCGAGATTCACAAGAACATAGGATTCTTGCGCAGTCTTCAAGAAATCCTCTTTGGCGAAAACTTCTTCGTCGAGCATCATGCATGGTCCACACCAGTCCGAGCCGGTAAAGCTCATCAGTAGGTCTTTTTTCTGCTCTGTTGCGGCTTTTTTCGCAGCTTCAAAGTCCGTGGTCCATGCTTCCGCCCCGAGAGCGAGGGAAGCGACAGCCGACACTGAGTAGCTCAGTGCGGCAAGTAGTGATTTGATCTTCATGGTTCGATAGGAAATAACGCCGCAGAATGTCATCATTTTTCCAAAATGTCGAGATTTGCCCAAAAAAAGCTCCCGCGCTCGTGAATCGATTCCCCCCGACAGTGGCGCATTTCGTGCTGTAACACACTTGACATTGGTTCCCAAACCGAATTACGCCATTTCCCATGCCGAAGCTATCAATTCAATCTCTGGATGTGAACCAAAAGGAAGTGCTGATGCGCGCTGACTTCAACGTGCCGCTCAAGCAAGGCGCGATCACGGATGACACGCGCATCACTGCCGCCCTACCCTCGATCCAACACTTGATCCAAGGTGGTGCGAAATTGGTTCTCTGCTCGCACCTCGGACGGCCGAAGGCAGGAGCTACCGCCGAGTTTTCTCTAAAACCGGTGGCCGAGAGACTTTCGCAATTGCTCGGTCAAAACGTCGCTCTGGCAGCCGATTGCATTGGCGACGAGGTTCTCGCCCAGCGCGCCGCACTGCAACCCGGCCAGGTGCTGTTGCTGGAAAACACTCGTTTTTACCCCGAAGAGGAAAAGAATGATCGCTCGTTCGCCGAGAAATTGGCAGGCAAGGCGGAAATTTTCGTCAACGATGTCACGCATTTTGTCAAACAAAGCGCCATGGGCTTTTTGATGGCTCGTGAGCTGGAGTATCTGGTCGATAAGCTCGATCAAGCCGAGCGACCATTCGTCGTCATCATGGGCGGCGCCAAGGTTTCGGACAAGATCCAAGTGATCAACGCGCTGATGGCGAAGGCCGATACTTTTATCATCGGTGGTGCAATGGCTTACACGTTCCGCAAAGCCCAAGGCTATCAAGTGGGCAAGTCGCTGGTGGAAAATGACAAGTTGGAACTCGCGCTGGAAATTCTGAAAAATGCCGAAGCCAAGGGCATTCGTTTCTTGCTGCCCGCCGATACCCGCATCACGCAGGAGTTCAAGGACGGCGCGGAAACGCAGGACATCACTCCTTATGCCGAAGGCGGCAGCATTCCCGCAGACTGGGAGGGCATCGACATCGGCCCCGTGGCGGTGGCGGAATTCAGTAAGGAAATCGCTGGTGCCAAAACGATTCTCTGGAACGGCCCGATGGGTGTGTTCGAAATCGGCTCTTTCGCGGAAGGCACGCGCGCCATTGCGCGGTGGCGACTCGGTCACCGCAGTGAACAAGTTTGGTCTCGATGAGCAAATGAATTTCATCTCCACCGGTGGTGGCGCTTCGCTGGAACTTTTGGAAGGCAAAGAACTTCCCGGCGTGGCCGCGCTCACGAATCTGTAATTCTCCCTCTCCCTACAACTATCATCATCATGCATCGTCGCCCTATTTTCGCCGCTAACTGGAAAATGAACAAAGGTCCTTCGGACACGCAGGACTTTGTGAAATCGTTTCTCCAAAAACTCTCCGGTCGCCCTACTTGCGATATCGTCATCGCCGCTCCGTTCATCTCGCTGACCACTCTCTCGGAGTCGCTGCGCGACGCTCGTGGCGTGGAAATGGCCGCTCAAAATTGTTCGCAGTTCGATGACGGCGCTTACACTGGCGAAATCAGCGTAAAAATGCTGCGCGAAATCCTCGTGCGCCACGTCATCATCGGCCACAGTGAACGTCGCTCGCTTTTTGGCGAAACCAATGCCGTCATCAATGCGAAAATGAAAAAAGCTCGCGAGGTCGGCCTGAAGCTCATTTTCTGCATTGGCGAAACGCTGGAAGAGCGCAATGCTGGACAATTGGAATCGGTGCTGCGCAGCCAAATCACGGAAGGTCTGGATGGCATCACTGCGGCAGATCTCGACGACACGGTCATTGCCTATGAGCCCGTTTGGGCCATCGGCACAGGCGTTACTGCTTCGGCCGCACAAGCACAGGAAGCCCACGCTTTTGTGCGCAGTGTGATCACGGATCTCTATGGTTCGGATGTTTCGTCGAAGCTCCGCAT
>RDYF01000202.1 GCA_004293285.1 Verrucomicrobiota bacterium
GCGTCAGTCGATCAAAATTTGCCGACAAGTTCTCGACACCATGCCCGAGGGCCCGGTGAACTTGGCGGATAGCAAGTCCATGCTGCCTGATAAGGAGCGTGTCATGATGTCGATGGAAGAACTCATCCACCACTTCATCGTCTCCACGCAGGGCGTCAATGCGCCTGCGGGCGAAGTCTATTTCGGTCACGAAAACCCGAAAGGTGAGCTCGGATTTTACATCCATTCCACCGGTGGTGGCGTGCCTCATCGACTCAAGATTCGCAGCCCCTCTTTCTGTAACCTCGCCATTGTCTCGAAATTGCTGCCCGGACACATGATCTCGGACATTCCCGCGATTCTTGGTTCGCTCGATTTCGTGATGGGCGAATGCGACCGCTAATGCTTGTTCCTGCCTCTTTTTTCCCAGTTATGAAAACGATACTTTTTCTAAATGCCCTGCTGACATCCCTCTGCCTCGGGGCTTACGAGAATTGGACAAGCAAAGACGGCCGCACGGCACAAATCGAGCTCGTGAAAACCACTGGCGATGGGGAGACCCTAGCCGGCGAGTTTCTCATGAAAAACGGCAATAAGGTAACCCTCAAAGCCGCAGACCTCGATGACACCAGTGCTGCGAAGCTGAAAGAAGCAGCAGCAGCGGAGAAAGCCTCTATGGTGACGCCCTCGGTCTTCGACGAAATACTGGAGGGTCAATTGGTAAAACTCGACCGAAAAAAGCTACGCAAATGCAATGACGCGACGGCCCCTAAGAAATACTACATCTTTTACTACACCGCTTCCTGGTGCCCGCCCTGTCAAGCATTCACGCCCTCTCTCGTGGCCTTTTACAATGATCACAAGAAAGACAACAGCAATTTTGAACTGGTGCTGATTACGAGCGATCGCGATAAGGATCAGATGGAGAAGTATGCCGTTGCCAAACAAATGCCATGGCCACAACTCAAAATGAGCGAGGTGTCAAAGTTTAAGCAAAAATTCAACCACGGCGTTACCGGAATCCCGAGTGTGGTCGTTTGTGATCTCCAAGGAAATATTGTAGCGAAAACAAGCGATCTCAACGCACTCAAAGAACTCGTCAAATAATTCTTCAAACATGTCCACTCTCGATCATAACATCGCTTCGGAAGAAACACCCGGCACCAAATTCTTCACCCCCTTCGCCGTTACAGCGGAGTTGGAGGCGGAGGCTTCGAAACGCTTGGCGCAGTTCCCTGACAATCAAAAACGCTCGGCTGTTCTGCCTTTGCTCCATTACGTGCAACATCATCACGGCTTTATCTCTGCTGCTGCAATTGACTGGATTGCCCATAAAATCGGGATCGAGCCAGTGAAAGTTCTGGAAGTGGTGACCTTCTACCCCGGCTTCCGCCAAAGCGCGCCGGGCAAGTTCCACATCCGCGTCTGCCGCACGCTTTCTTGCGCCATGGGTGGCTCGTATGAACTGATGGAAAAACTTTGTGAATTGACGGGCATCGACCGCTCTCACGCCGATTCCCACCACCACCCGATCAGCGTCTCGCCCTGTGGTGGTTTTTCTGTGGAGTTTGCCGAATGCCTTGCTTCTTGCGGCACGTCTCCTGTTTGCATGGTGAATGATGATTTCCATGAAGGCATTAGCCCGGACAAAGCCCAAGATTTGCTAAAAAAGTATCCAGTCTGATTTTTTTGTTGACGGAATCGCTCTGTTACCACATCGTTACCACATGAGTTACTCTCTTACAAGAACGAGCATGGCACTGGA
>RDYF01000138.1 GCA_004293285.1 Verrucomicrobiota bacterium
TACCGTTACTACCACCCCCAAACAGGCCGCTGGATCAATAGAGATCCGATACAAGAACGGGGTGGGATAAATCTTTATGGATTCGTAGGGAATAATGGGATTGGAAGATGGGACTTACTTGGCCTTGTCTGGGTATTGGAAAGAGTCGAAGGAAGGCGCATGACTCAGAACGAATGCGATCAGCATTGCGATAGAGAGTGCCAACAATTTGGAGTCCCACGAGAAAGGGCTACAATGTCCGAGCGCCGTTCAACTACACAAATCATGGAAGGCGGGAGACCTAAATTAATTGTCAGTATCCAAGACAGATGTGCATGCACTTGCAAAGGTGAAGTTCCATTTGGGCATTTAGCGTTATTACATGATATTTTCCCAGGTCCAGCGGGACAAGGAGGCTGTGCAATTATTTTAGATACTAACATTTGGGAATTTGACAAAATTTCCAAGCAGTGGAATAACCGTCAAACTAGTGCTACACTCAGTCCTGATATAGAACATGAGCCACCTGTTCTACCACATTGGGATTTTAGAGATGGAGCAGGAAACAATTTAAGGGTTTTTTGCAGTCCAAATGCCATCGGTTTCCGTGCTTTCAAAAAACACTTTTGCAAAAAATGATGAGAATCGGCATCATCATACATAGTTTTTTCTATATTGATAATTGTTATGAATTCTTTTACACAAGAACTCAAAATTTCTCATGGTCAAAATTTGACCGTGCTCAAGTATGATTGTGTGAAAATTAAAATTTCTGATGACGAACGATTTCATTTGAAAATGTTCATCAAAACAGAAAAAGAAATTAATGTCAAATCGTATTTTTTAAAAGATGCTAGATACGCATTTACTTTCGACGAAAACTTGTGTGTTGCTTCCTTTGGCGAGTCGAATGATGTTAGTTTAAATGACGATGATGTACTGATTAATATAATTTATCATGCGACTTTTAATTTCGAATCGATTCAAGAAATGCTGAATGTACTTGGAGTGATATTAGCTAAACACGAACTTGGTATTGGTGCGGTGATAATCCAACACTCTCTTCCAGACAATGAGGTGGTCCCGATGATCCGGCCACTTACCGGCTAAATTAAGCTATGGTGCATGTCTGCTGCGATTCCGTCCTTTACTATCGGGCGGCCACTTACCGGCTAAATTAAGCTATGGTGCATGGGGTTGGAGATCGTACAGTTGATGATTCTTGGCTGAGCAAATTGGTCTCAGGGGTCAGATTCGAATGGCACGGGATTAAGCAAGATTTCGTTGAAATACCAAGGATGCAGAAATGACTGTTTTTTTCATGTGGTTCATATTGGTCGGAATATAAAGGGCCATTCGGGTCAGTCCTCGCATTGTAACATTTTAATTTTTTGTTAGACTAGAAATGTAGCATTATCAATAGAAAATGAATTTGCCGTAGGTGTCACTTTTCGGTGTCGATTATTAGCAGTGCTGTTTTATTTCGTTAGGAAATAGGATATTTGAGTGCCGTAAGGTTATGGAGTCTCTTGGTGATGGAGTCATTCTCGATCACGCTGGGTAAGATGCTCATTTCTTCGCAGAACGAAATTGAGCCCCTTCATTTGACACAAAATCTCCTTTTCCTCCATGGGGATTTTTGATAGGTGTTTCTCATGCACAGAAGCAGTAAGCCGTTCACGCTCTCCACTCGTGGAGTTGTTGCTCGCGTGGTCGGAATGCCACTTTCGGCAGCAAGAAGCATGGAAAATCAACGTTTTTCCGGGGTAGCAAAGTATTACGGATACCGTTACTACACCCCCCAAACAGGCCGCTGGCCATCTAGAGATCCGATTGGGGAAATGGGTGGAGTGAATCTTTATGGGTTCGTGGGGAATGATGGGGTAAACCGTTGGGACTTCCTCGGATTGGCGGAAACTAATGGAATGCTGATGAACGTGGATAAGTGGCAGGCGTGGCTTGATCACGATATTGAAAATGGAAATGTTCTCAAGGCTATCGGGGATTTCTGCGGCTGTGTCGCCAATGGGTTTGCTGGTTCCTATTGCCAAGCTGCCAAAGAGATGAATCCCATGGACAAGGATGCTGCTATCCGAGAATGCGGCAAAAGGATGCTGCAACCCGATCCTGTTCAAGGTTTTCCAAATGACTCGGGCAAGCCCGATGACGAATGCGGGTGGTGCATCTCTGGTACGTGGACTGGTAGCGTTTATGGCGGTTTTGGGGGCGCATTCACGACGGCCGCAGGTTCGTTCAAGGGCACGGTTACTTGCACTAATCCCAAGAATCTGTCGGCAGATGTAACTGCGGTGGTTGGGGGGCTGGGCGTTATCGCTACCGGAGGGGGGGCTTACATAGGACAAATGAACATTGAACTCAATGGGGCGAAGACTGCGGCGGATCTGAAAGGCAAGCAGTTTGCTTCAGTAGTAGCAGAGTTCTCTTTTGCTAAAGGTAAGGGCGGCGGCGGCGGAGGTGTAGGTCCCTCGGGAACGGGATTCGGCTTTAGTTATAATGCCTTCGTTTTGTGGCTACCGGGGACAATTCAATGAGAGCTTCGAGCATGTTTAATACCCTGTGCACCATTGTGGTTCTTTTCGTATGCGGCGCAGGTGTGTTCGTTAATGAGGAGCTTCTGAGTAGGATCGGGTGCGGTGTCGTTGCTACTCTGGCTTTAGTTCACTTGGGGCTGAAAGCATTGCGCGCAAATAAGGGGGAAAAATCAAAAAGGGACAGATAAACCATCTCCACCAAGTGACAACACCCCCCTTGAAATTGTCGTTAAGGGACAGACCCGAATGGCACGGCATTAAGGCGATTTTCGTTGATTTTCTCAGACAAAAAGCCGGATGGGGTACGATTTGAATGTGTGAATAAACAACCTTTCCTCACCAGCTTTCCGCGCACAGTTTTTGCCACAGCTAAACGCCGCCAGCAAGCACGCATTCGTAGCCAACGTGCGGAAATTCAGTCACAATCCCTCAGCGGATACT
>RDYF01000073.1 GCA_004293285.1 Verrucomicrobiota bacterium
ATCATAGACGGCACACTGATCGGTGTGGTTGCCAGCGAGATAGCCGCCATCGTATTCAATCACGTTACCGACATCGATCCCCTTGTAGCGATCCATGCCACCGCCGTAGTTCATGCCTGCTTTCGGCAAGCCTCGTACTTCAAACAAAATCGGCGCTTTGCCATGGTGCTGAAGCAAAAGAATTTGCGTATTGGCTGTATCACCATCGTCGTCATAGCCCACGCGACCACCGATTGTGGTGATCTGCTCGGGCAAACGCGGATCACCCAGCGCCCAGCGGCAGACATCAAGTTGATGCGGGCCTTGGTTGCCGAGATCGCCATTGCCGTAGGCGCTCTGCCAATGCCAGTCGTAGTGAAATTGCTTGCGCTGCACCGGCTTCACTTCACGCGGGCCAAACCAGAGATCCTGATGGATCGAACTGGGAACTTCCAGTGGCGCCGACATTTTACCAATCGACGGACGGGGCTTGTAGCAAAAGCCGCGCGCCAATTTCAGTTTGCCGATGGGTCGATCGCTGAGCCAATCGAAGGCTTCTGCCCAGGATGTCTCGGATCGACGCTGGAAACCATGTTGAATGATCACCCCATATTTTTTCGCCCCAATCGCCAATTGTCGCCCTTCCCAGACGTTGTGCGAAACGGGCTTTTCGACATAAACATGTTTGCCATGAGCTGCAGCGGTGAGAGCGATGAGTGTGTGCGTGTGATTGGGGGTCGCGATGCTGACGGCGTCGATTTCCTTCGACTCACAAAGCACGCGATAGTCCGTGTAGGTTTTCACCGCGACGCCCTTTTTGTCGAGCATGTCCTTCCACTTCGCGAGCACCGTTTCATCGCAGTCGCACAGCGCGACCACGCGACAGCCTTTGATCTTGAGTAGGTCATTGATGTGACCGCCACCGCGACCGTTGAAACCGATCACCGCCACGCGGATGTCTTCATTCGCGCCGACGGCGCGCGCTAGGGGTGATAGCAAGGACCATGTGCCGGCCATCAATGAGGTTTGGAGGATTTTTCTTCTTTGCATAATTCGGGGTTGTAGGAGTGTTGGGGGAATTATTGAGCGAAAGCCTGATACCACGCGGCAATGCGCTTGGGATCGACCTCGCCGCGATGCACCACGAGACGGTAGCGGAAGGTGATCGACTCTTGGTTTTTCAGGGTGAAATTGCCCAAAGTCTTATCGCGCTTGCCTTCAAAGTCATGAATGCCGAAAGGATTGGCTGCGAGCAAACCGTAGTCGCGTGCATGCCACCATGTCTCATGACGTAGGTTTTTCGGATGATCCATCATCGTGATCACCGCCGTCTTGCCCTGCTCATCCGGACCATGAAAAGTCACGTAGCTCGACTTCTTGCCCCAGCAGGCCGCGTCTTTGCGGTCGTGATTGTCGAGAATGCCACCCTTGGCCATCGGACCTTTGAGCCGTAAGGTGCGATCGACGCGAAACGCAAAAAAACCTTCTTTGGTGTCGCCGAAGACCACATCGCCATTCACCGCTTTTAGGGTAAAAGTGACATCAAAAGCGCGCGTGTTGGCATCGACATTCTCAACGCGATACACCCGATTTTCTTCGAGCAAGACTTTCTGATCACCACGCCACTCAAGAGCGACGCGAAACATGGCTTGTTCGCCTTCCGACTTCGATTCCTCGGTTTTCAGGTGAACGATGCGCGCGTCCTTGTTGCCGGTCCATGCCCAGAAATCGAAGCCATTGACCGCTCCATGGGAATGCCACAAAGAGCGATGATGCGGGTGATCGAGCTCTTCTCCCGCCACTCCTTCTTTCATCGGCCAATAGCGACTCAAGTTCGGGCCACTGGGCGCAGAAATGGGATAGAGATACGGCACCTTGGAATCGGTGCGATACTCGGTCACCAATTGCTTGTCGTCGAGCACACGTACCGTATCGCTTTCTACCACCACTCGAAGCTCCGCATGCAACATGGATGCGGCAGCCATTCCCCCCAAAAAGACATTAATGATTTTCATGATTTTTGAACCTGTATGACATTTCTGGAGAAATCCAGATCAATGTGCGTCATTTCGATAATGTTCGCCGAGCGAATCACGACCAAAGTCATTAGCGTGATCGCGCCACACAGTGTGGATGTGATTGGCGTTATTCTGGGAGTTCGCGGTTTCGATTAGTACTTTCGGCGTCTGAATTCGATAGTAAAACGCTTTGCCCATCTCCAAGGAACCGGCCCAAGCAAAGCGGATTTCTTTGAGGTCGAGCGATTCCATGGCGTGCATTTGGGCATCAGCCACCTCGGAGCGGTAGCGGTGGGCGAATTCGGCGATCAGTTGGAAAAGAAGTTTCACTTCTGCCGCCGAGGCTTCGTTCATTGGCACGCCGACAGGCTCTAGTTGTTGCGCGACCCGATTTTCGGCAGTCAAGATTTCGGCAGGAGATTCTTTGCTGTAAACCACCGCTTTGCCGCGTTGGTGCAGCGATTCCGCTAGGGCTCGTGCAAGGTTTTCCTCCTTTGCCAGCGCTTGCGTTCCCTGCATCCGACCCTCGCGAACTTGTGCCGGGCTAGCGCCGAGAAAGGTCGGGGAAGCAATCATGCTCTTGCCATCAATGATCGTCACATTCACGGCAATGTGATGTCCTTCATAGCGATAGCCCCAGGTTTTGCCCGACTCCGGTTGACCGAAAAATGAGGTGAAGTAGGCCTGATGATTGCGTTTCACGGGGTCGTTCTCCATCTCGCCGAGCAACTTTTCGAGCTCTTGGATGGTATTCACCTTAAGCAATCCCTGCTGACTGAGAATGGTCGCGAGCAGCTTTTTCGCGGCTTTTTGTTGCTCCGCCGAAAGATCTTCCAAGGGCAGTCCTTTGCGCGGTTGTGGAGTAAACTTCCAGTTTTCGCGCTCGGGATCTTGAAAGTCGAACATGGCCTTTTTCTGCAAGTCGGCAGGCAAGACGGAGAGAAAGGATTGCGCTTCGACAGTCAACTCCTCAATGGCTTTTTTCTGAGAAGAGGAACTCTGCTCGGAACCGTGATCATGGCCTTCATGAGCCAGCGATAGCGTGCTCAGCGCGACCGAAACAACAAACAAAAAACGTTTCATCGCTAACGATACGAAACGCGCACGAGTATTATTTCGAAGAATCGAAACAATCGACAATTTGCGCCGCAATATCATCCATCGTCTGACTGGCATCAATGATTCGCACAAAGGGCTCGTCGCGCAGTCCAAGGAATGTTTCGCGGATTCTCTCCAGTGCATCGCGTTTTTCAAACAGATTCGCCTGATCCCCACGTCCAGCGATGCGCTGCAACGCGATGTCGACATCGAGATCGAGCACAATCAACAAATCCGGCACAGGTGCAAAGGCTTCGTTGCGAGCGCGGATGTCGGCAGGATCGAATCCACGCAATCCTTGATACGCCATGGTGGAAAAGTAATAACGGTCCAAAATCACCACCTTGCCCTCAGCGAGCGATGGTCGAATCAACTGCTCGACGTGTTCTTGTCGATCGCGCAAAAAATACTCCAGTTCTTGCTCGGCATCGAGCCGCACCGTGGCGGCAGACTCGCGCAATTTCCTGCCCCACGGTCCGTTGGTGGGTTCGTGGCTGAGCACCACTTCGCGTCCGAGCGAAGAAAAATAGCTCGCTAGGCGCTTGGCGTGGCTGGATTTCCCAGTGCCATCGATGCCTTCGAAGACAATCAAAATTCCTTCATTTTTCCATGCATCTACAGACATAACAACGACCAGACAAAAGAGAAAAGCGTGCCCGGCAGGATTCGAACCTGCGACAATCCGCTTAGAAGGCGGGAGCTCTATCCAACTGAGCTACGGGCACGTGCGGGCAGCAGCTTGCGGGGTCATGCCGAGGATTTCAAGCCAGGAATCAAAATTTGTCAGTGAATCGACGATTTGCGATTGCAGCATTGACATTCTGCGTCCCGATTCTACACTGATCCCAGTTCTTGAAACGAAGAATCATCCTAACATGAAATACGTTGCATCCCTGATCCTCGCCCTCGTTGTTCCCTCGATCGCTCTTGCCGATGATGCCGAAAAAGCCAAACTGATGGAGCTTGGCAAAGCGGGCTACATGGCCTGCGCCGCCTGCCATGGCATGGACGGCCAAGGCGTTGCTGCTGGCGCCAAAAAAATGGCTCCATCGCTCACCGGTTCAAAAATCGCCACCGGCAATCCTGCGATTTTTGCTCTCGTCATTCAAAATGGCATCGCGAAAGAAAACCAAGATTGGCTCGGCATGATGGCCCCCTTGGGCGCAAGCATGGATGATGAGAAACTCGCCGCTGTTATGACCTATGTGCGCAATTCTTTTGGCAACACCGGTTCGGTCGTGACCGCTGCCGATGCGAAAAAGTATCGCGAACAGTTCAAAGCCATCGCTGGTCCAGTGACTCGCGCGAAATTGGCAGAGCTGGACAAGAAGTAATTTCTCTCCGGATTTTCACAAAAACCGCACTGAACTCCAGTGCGGTTTTTTTCTGCTTGCCTTAGCCACTGACCCTCATGAGCGATCGTCCTAGCCTCGAAATCTGCCAACAAGCCCATCAGCGCGCCTTGGCAATCAGCGCCCGCATCCAGTTGCCGCTGCGTTCGCGGGTGTGGAAAGGGCAGTCGGGTGAATTTGCCGGGGCAGGAACGGGTTCTTCGCTCGACTTCCAAGACCATCGACTCTACGCGCCGGGCGATGACCCACGTCACATCAACTGGCAAGCTTACGCGCGGACTGGTTCGTATTCGATGAAACTGTATCGCGAAGAAGTACGACCTGTCGTTGATCTGATTCTCGATGTCTCGGCCTCGATGTTTTTCGAGGAAAGTAAGGCCACTCGCTCCACGGAGTTGTTTTATCTCTGTGCCGAATCCGCCAGACGGCAAGGTGCCTCGTTGCACTTGCATTTGATTCATGGCGATCAGTCCCAAGAAATCCCCTACGAAGCGCTCGCTCAGCATCATTGGATGGATCGGATTCCTGTCGCTCGTGAAGACGCACTTTTTCCCAGTGCTTGGGAGCGCATGCCGTTGCAAGGTCAAGCGATTCGCATTTTCATCTCGGACTTGCTCTTTCCAGGAAGCCCTGAACCTTTGCTGCGCGGACTGGGAGCTCGACAAAGCCAAGGAATCGTGCTCTCGCCCTACCTGCAAGAAGAGGCCGAGCCGACCTGGCAAGGGCACTATGAAATGATCGATGCCGAGAACGAGAGCCGTCATCCGCATCGCATCGACCCCTCGACTCTGACTCATTACCGCAACGCCTACCTACAGCATTTTTCTCTTTGGAAAGAGCAGGCCGTCCGCCATCAAGTGATTCTCTCGCGAGTCCCCGCAGAGTCCGACTTGATGGTTGCGCTGCACGCCGAGGCCATTCACGCTGGCGCGCTTGAAACCCATTGACCTTAGCGGCCATTCGCAGGATTATTGCCTTGCATTCCGCGCTCGCTCCCTGTATCGACTCCGTCCCACGGGCCAATCTGAACTCTCGCCCCACTTTCTCGCACTGTTATGATCAAATGGATCCTTCAAAAAATCGTTGGCAACAAAAACCAACGGGAAATTCGCCGCATTCGTCCTATCGTCGCGCGCATCAATGAAATCGAGGAAGCGTTGCAGCGTGAGCCCGAGGAAAAATTGCGCGAGTTGACGCAAAAATGGCGACTGCATTTGGCACGCTATCACGATCTTGTCGCACCACCTAAGCCGAAGCTTTTCCGCATGTCCGCTGAGGAACTGCGCGAAGTTGCGACGGATTTGGAGGGACGTTTTTCTCGTCTGCGCGATGAATTTCCTCAATTGCCTGCCTCGATCGAAGCGTCGGCCGAAGCGATCGAAGCCGCCAAAGATGCCTTCCGAGAAATTGAACCGCTGTTCCGCGAACGTCGTGCGAAGTATCTGGAGCAAAT
Organism: Verrucomicrobiota bacterium; assembly: GCA_004293285.1. Taxonomy (GTDB): domain Bacteria; phylum Verrucomicrobiota; class Verrucomicrobiia; order Verrucomicrobiales; family Akkermansiaceae; genus UBA956. Next base: position 5,901 of record RDYF01000073.1, read on the forward strand.
TCTCCCCGAAGCCTATGCCGTGGTCAAAAATGGCGCGCGTCGCATGTGCGGACGTCAAATCTCGGTCTGTGACCAAATGCTCACATGGGAAATGGTGCACTTCGATGTTCAGCTCATCGGCGGCATCGCGCTGCACCGCGGCATGATTGCGGAAATGCAAACGGGCGAGGGCAAAACTCTGGTTGCGACTCTCCCGGTTTATCTCAATGCTCTCACGGGACTCGGCGTGCACATTGTGACAGTGAATGATTACCTGGCCCGACGTGACTCGGAATGGATGGGCTCTCTCTATCAATTTCTCGGTCTCAGCGTCGGCTGCATTCAAAATCAAATGCACCCGCAGGAGCGTCGTGAACAATACCTGTGCGACATCACCTACGGTACGAATGCTGAATTTGGTTTCGACTACCTGCGCGACAACGGCATGGCCACGGCCGCTGATGAGCAAGTGCAACGCAGTCATTACCTTGCGGTGATCGATGAGGTGGACTCGATTTTGATCGACGAAGCACGCACACCGCTGATCATTTCCGGCCCTGCAACGGTTTCTTCGCATCAATACGATACCTACAAGCCGCTGATCGAGCGTTTGGTGAAAAAGCAGACGGAGCTTTGCAACGAGCTTGCCGCCGAAGCGAAAGCAAAACTCGAAGCGGGTGAAACGGAAGCTGCAGGTCGTGCGCTGTTTAAGGTCAAGCTCGGTCAACCGCGCAATCGTCAGTTGATGCGCTTGATGGAAGAGCCAGAAAATCGTCGACTGCTGGAAAAAACCGAACTTTCGTTCTATCAAGATGCCCAAAAACGCGAACTCTTTGCCATCAAGGAGGAGCTGTATTTTACCATCGATGAAAAAGCCCACGATGCCGATCTGATGGAGATGGGTCGCAATTTCCTTTCACCGAATGATCCCGAAGCCTTCGTGCTGCCCGACCTCGGCAGTGCTTATGCGGAGATCGATGCCGATACAAGCCTTACCGATGAACAGCGTTTTGCCCGCAAGGAAGCCTTGCAAGAGCGACTCGATCAACAGGGCGAAAAGATGCACAACATTTCGCAGTTGCTCAAAGCCTACTGCATCTATGAGAAAGACGTGCAGTATGTGGTCAGCGATGGCAAGGTCGTGATCGTCGATGAAAACACCGGTCGCGAAATGCCCGGACGTCGTTGGTCGGATGGCCTCCACCAAGCCGTGGAAGCGAAGGAAGGATGCGTGATCGAGCGCGAGACCCAGACCTATGCGACGATTACGATTCAGAACTACTTCCGCCTTTACGAAAAGCTCGCAGGCATGACCGGCACCGCCGAAACGGAAGCTGCTGAATTCTCGGACATCTATCATCTCGACGTCTTGCCTATCCCCACGAATCAACCGAATAAGCGCATTGATTTGAATGACCAAGTCTTCAAAACACGTCGCGAAAAATTCAATGCCGTGGTGAAAAAAATCGCCGAGGCGCACGAAAAAGGCCAACCAGTCTTGGTCGGAACGGCATCGGTAGAAGCATCGGAAACGCTGAGTCGCTTGCTCAAGCGCGAGAAGATCGAACACCAAGTTCTGAATGCCAAGTACCACCGCCAAGAAGCGGAAATCATCGCGCAAGCGGGACGTCGTGGCGCTGTTACGGTATCGACGAACATGGCAGGTCGCGGCACCGACATCAAGCTCGGAGCTGGCGTTGCTGAACTCGGTGGCTTGTTTGTGATTGGCACCGAACGACATGAGTCGCGCCGTGTCGACCGACAGCTGCGCGGCCGTTGCGCCCGACAAGGCGACCCTGGCCTTTCCCAAGCATTTTTGTCGTTCGAGGACGATCTGATGCGCAACTTTGCCGCCGCCGAGCGCATGACGCAGATGATGGAGCGTTTCGGTATGGCCGATGGCGAAGCGCTGGAGCACTCGTGGCTCAATCGATCGGTAGAAACCGCACAGAAGCGCGTAGAGCAACGCAATTACATTTGGCGCAAGCGAGTGCTCGACTTCGATGACGTGATGAACAAGCAGCGCGAGGTCGTTTATGGCTATCGCAATGAAGTTCTCACCACGGAAAGCCCCCGCGACTTGGTGAATGAAATCATCGATAAAGTCATTCCAGCCAATGTGATCAGTTTCGTGGCCGGTCGTGATGAAAATTCTCCGGATCTCACCGAGCTGTTTCATTGGGTGCAAAGCAATCTGCCCATTCGCATCACCAAGGAGGAAATGCAATCGTCGAAAGATGCCGAGTCGGTCACGGAGCTCTTGGTTTCGAAGGTCAAGGAAGCCTATGAATCTCGTACCAGCAATCTGCCACCGGAAATCCTCGAAGAGGAAGAGCGTCGCATGGTGCTCGCAGCGATTGATAAGCAATGGCAAGCGCACCTTTACAACATGGATGCCCTGCGCGAAGGCGTGTATCTGCGCGCTCAGGGACAAAAGGACCCGCTCATTGAATACAAGAACGAGGCCTACAATTTGTTTGTCGAACTGATGGGCAATATCGAGCAAGAGGCTTTCCACAATCTATTCCGCTCCGCGGCAGCGATTGAGGCGTTCATCAAGCAGTTGCAAAGCACCCCGCACCAGACACTCAGTGCAGAATCTCCTGCTGCGCCGAGTCAACCGACCCGTGCCGCGGCCGTGAGCGCTCCTGCGGCAGCGGAAACTCCGACAGTGAAACTGAATTTGCCCAAACGTCGTCCTAGCTTCGATATCTCGAAAGCTGGCCGCAATGCCCCCTGCCCTTGTGGTTCTGGCAAGAAGGTCAAGCAGTGCTGCGGCAATGACGAAGCATCTGCAGCAGACGCGTAATGGTCACAACTTGCTCTTTTTTTCCTCATCCTCATGCTTTCGATCCAAAGCCTTCGCGTCGAATACGGCGCTCGCGTGCTCTTCAATGACCTCACTTTCAGCGTCCAACCGCGCGAGCGCATCGCTTTCGCTGGTCACAATGGCGCGGGAAAATCGACGCTGATGAAATGCGTCGCCGGCATCATTCAGCCTAGCTCGGGAAAGGTTACTGCTCCGAAGGGGTATCGCATTGGCTACCTGCCCCAGGAAGGCATTCACGTTAAGGGCATTACTTTGTGGGATGAAACCGAATCGGCTTTTGCGGAGGCGGTGGAGATCAAACGGAAGATCGATGAGTTGTCGGACTCTCTCGAACATCTCGATCCACGATCCTCGCCCTTCAGCGAATGCTTGGAGGAAATTGGCAATTTGGAGTTGCAACTCGAAGCCTTTGATCCCAGCCGGATGAAGCCGAAAATCCAGTCGGTCTTGCTCGGACTCGGTTTTTCGGAAGCCGACTTCGAACGCGATTGCGGCCATTTCTCGGGTGGCTGGCAAATGCGCATCGCCATGGCCAAGCTGTTCTTGCAATCGCCGGAAGTGCTCCTGCTCGACGAGCCGACGAACCACCTCGACATCGATTCTCAAGCCTGGGTGGAAAATTACTTGGTGCAGTATCCTGGTTCGATTCTGTTGATTTCGCACGACCGCTCGCTGCTTGATACCTTGTGCACGCGCACCATCGCCTTTCATAAAGGTCGCGCCGAGGAATACGCAGGAAATTACTCTTACTACGAAAAAGAAAGCGTTGCTCGGAAAGAGAATTTGTTGCGTCAATACGAAGCCCAACGCAAGGAAATCGCGAAGACGCAAGAGTTCATCGATCGCTTCCGCGCTTCGGCGAATAAGGCGACCTTGGTGCAGTCGCGCATCAAACAATTGGCGAAGGTCGAGCGCATTGTGATTGAAGCGGAAGATCCGATCATGAATTTCCGCTTCCCCAATCCTCCCAACTCGGGACACTCGGTGGCGAAGTTGGAGAAAGCGAGCAAACGCTAC
>RDYF01000139.1 GCA_004293285.1 Verrucomicrobiota bacterium
GACTTGCTGGAAGGAATCGAGTGGTTTTCCGCCGACTCGTTGCGTGGGAGAATGGGGATCGGCGAGCTCGGGATGCTGGGCTTCGAGAATTTCCAGCTCGCGATAGAGCTTGTCGTAATCCGCATCGGAAATCTGCGGCTGAGCCTGTTCGTAGTAGAGCTCATTGTGCCGATGCAAATCTTGGCGCAACTGGCGAATGCGTTGCTCGGGCGAAACTTGTGCGGCGTAGGAAAAGAGGTCGTCCATGGTCAGAACTGGCGAGCCGCACTTTGTCAGGAAATGGCAGCGAGTAACAATCACAAAGGTGATTTTTCTTGGTGATGAGAGCGTGGCTCGCTAGCCTCAGCGGCGCATGGTGCAGGAACGTAAATGGACAGGGCGCGTGGGGCGCATGGCGCTGGTGGGGCTGAGCGGAGCGAGCCTGAGCTTGGCATTTCCTGGGGCGAACTGGGCTTGGCTGGCGTGGGTTGCCTTGCTGCCGCTGATGGTCGTGCTGTGGTCGGGTGGGAAAAGCCATCGGAAACGTCGGGGTCTGGGCTACGGTTGGCTTTTTGGCTGCGGGTTTTTCTTGTGCAACCTTTCGTGGCTGTCGACGGTCAGTGGTCTAGGGCAGCTGATTCTGGCATCGTATCTGGCGCTTTTTCCTGCGCTTTGGGGATGCGTGGTGAGTCGATGGATGAATCCTTGGGAAAGTCAGCAGGCACGTTCGGGTCGTTTTGCTGATGCCGGGCATGCACTGCTGCACGCGGCGGCGCAGGCGTCCCTGTGGGCGGGCTTGGAGTGGCTGCGCGGCTGGCTATTCACGGGCTTTGGCTGGAACGGACTGGGCGTGGCGATGCATGAGCAGCCGGTGTTAGCGCAATGGGCCGACCTTTTTGGCGTGGCGGGATTATCGTGGGTGATGGTCTTTGTGCCATCGGTGCTGCTGCAAGTGGGGCGTCGGATGATGGCCGATGCCCGAGTCGGTCGTCGGCGCTCGCATCCCGACTTCCTGCTGGCTTTGTCCTTGCTGGCGGGAGTCTTTGTCTACGGAGTCTGGTGCTTGGCGCGCGAGGCGAAGCTCGAAACCTTTCCGCTCAAAGTGTGCTTGGTGCAATGCGCCGTGCCGCAAGTGGCATCGCGGCAATTGTGGTCGGCAGAAGAAATTCATCTCGCCTACGAAGAAGAAGTGGAGAAAGCCATGGCCGCGGTGGAACACAGCAACCATCAAGCGCTGGAGCGAGCCGTGGAAAAAGGGGAGGGAGAAGATCTTTTTTATCCCGACTGGTTGGTATTACCGGAAGTCGCATTGACAGGTCGGTTGATGAGCACCCCCGAGGGCGACTTTGCCTTTTGGCGTGAGACAGAAGAAAGTCTGGAAAAATTCCGACAAGTGGGCGACTGGAGCATTTTGCTGGGTATGGCCGAGCTCGAGGGGCAAAGCGAGCAGGGCATGATCACCATCACCGAAAATCCGCGGGCGTGGAACTCCTTGGTAGCTCTCGATCCTGAGGGCGGAATGCAGCGTTACCAGAAAAAGCATTTGGTGATGTTTGGCGAATACATTCCCTTGATCGAGCAATTGCCGTGGTTGAAAAGCATTTACGAACAGCAAGCTGGAGTGCGATTCGAGGGAGCCTTTGACGTCGGTCAATCCATCGAGCCCTTGCCGATGTCCGTCAGAGGAAAGTCATTTTCCGTGATTCCTTCGATATGCTTCGAAGACACCGTGCCGCGAGAAGCACGAGCCTT
>RDYF01000074.1 GCA_004293285.1 Verrucomicrobiota bacterium
GTCGGGCGATTGACTCGTTAGATAGTTATTGATGAAAATTTTGTCGGCATGAAACACATCATCGTCATTCACATAACCAATGCCCCGCACCGCATCGCGGATGATTTTGTCGATATTGATCACTTCGCCAATCGACTTCGCACCGATCTTGGGAATGGTAATCTCCCCACCGACGACGACGACGTTGCTCTTCACAAAAGTCTCGCAAGCCACACGACTTGTTGGATCCACGGTTAAGCAAGCATCGAGAATCGCATCAGAAATGGTATCTGCCACCTTGTCAGGATGACCCTCCCCCACCGACTCAGAAGAAAAAATGTAGCGGCTCATAATTTGTTTATTTTCGTATCGTCAAATCGCGATGCGTTGATACAATCATGAGCAAGATGAAGTTGTCAACCTTGAAATGTCTGAAACTGTTGGCCGACCCCACACGCCTGCGGCTGATTTTGCTATTGCAGCAACAAGCGCTCTCAGTCGTTGAATTGCAGGAAATTCTCGGCATGGGTCAGAGTCGCATTTCCACGCAGTTGTTGCTGATGAAGCAGGAAGGTTTGGTCACGGACCAGCGTTCGGGAAAAAACAACATCTACCAATCGGAATTGCCAGCGGAGTTTGTCTCGATCGTGCAAGAAGCTGCTGCGGAATTGCCGGAAACCGCCAAAGATCTCGCGGCGCTGCGACATCTCGATCGCAAGCGCAAGGACCGAGCACGCGCGTATTTCGATCAACTGGCCGGCAAGTTTGGTAAGCACTATGTGCCCGGTCGTTCTTGGAAAGGACTGGCCGAAGCACTTTTAAAAGTCATGAATTATGAAGTCGTCGCCGACCTTGGAGCTGGCGAAGGCACGCTCTCCCAATTGCTGGCACAGCGCGCGAAGCATGTCATCGCTGTCGACATTTCGCCGAAGATGGTGGAGTTCGGCACTAACCTTGCGAAAGAACATCAGTTGCCGCATCTCGAATTTCGACTCGGCGACATCGAGGAGGTGCCGATTGCGACGGCCACGGTCGACCTCGCCATTCTCAGTCAAGCGCTCCATCATGCCGAGGAGCCGAATCGTGCGCTGAACGAAGCATTTCGCATTCTTCGCCCCGGTGGCCAGTTGCTGATTCTCGATCTCGCCAAACACAGCTTCACCAAGGCACACGAGCTTTACTCAGATCGCTGGTTAGGATTTTCCGAAGGCGAGCTTGCCGAGTGGATGGAACAGGCCGGTTTCCAGAATATTGAAACAGCAATCGTCGATCGCGAGAGCAAAGCGCCCAAATTTCAAACGCTGGTGGCGACAGCTCAAAAAAGCTGAGCGTTTTTTTACTTCGGCGCCTTTACCACCTGATACCAAGCTCGATCCCCTAACAGCTGATTGCCGTCTTGGCTGCGCACGCTACGCAAATCAAAGGAGTGCAAGTAGGACTCGCGCAAGGCACCCAATTTCAGTCGAACCCGACGTCCATCAGCGGACCGCTCGACCTGCTGCAAGGGCAGTTTTTCCAAGTTCTTTTTCGGCGCACCGTAAGCCGCATGATACTCATAGGTATGGCGAGTGACGGCGATCTTTGCCAAGCTCTCTTGGGCTACAGGCTGACTGAAAACCAATTCAAAGCCGTCGGCAAGCGCTTTGACGGCATCGACCGATAAAAACTCTTTGCCATTCCAGCGAATTCTCATCAAGCCTTTGCTGCCAGGCCAAGACAATGCCGTTTTGCCGACATACAAAGATCCATCCTGCCCGAAGGCCAATCGATTGTTGCCCATGCCCAGCGGCGAACCATCAAATAAAGGCACCATGGCCGTTTGAAACTGGCCGTCGACTTCATCATCGATCACCCTCACGAGTTGTCGTTGGTTCATTTCTCCAATCAACGTCGCCCCGACCCAAGCATCGGGAAAGCTCCCCTTCGGAATGACCACGGGCCATGTCGGCGAGTTCGCCAATTCGCCTTGAGCAAAGTAACCAACAGCTTTTTCTTGCATCGCATCCAGCTCTTTCACCGGGACTTTCAGAGGATCCCGACCATCCCAATCGGACTTCCACACCAACGAGGCTGGATGCCCATAAAAGCCCCCTTTTTTGACAGAATACAGAGGACTGGTCGGACGCCAGTCGCCCTGGTTGTCGGTCACCAACAAACGACCTTTGGCATCGAAACCAATGCCATTCGGCGAACGAAAGCCACTGGCATAAGGCTCGGCTTTTTTGCCATCGGGAGAAATTTTGATCATCCAACCACGATCATGGACGCGCGCATACATGCGCCCCGCCGCACCGGAATTTTTTTTCCAATTCGCTAGATCTGACATTTGCTGGCGATTGAGTCGGCCAATCTCGGAAAACTCACCACGGATTTCGGCAGCCATGGGCGCGCCATTGGATGCAACACCTAACACAATGTAAAGATTGCCCTCCGAGTCGCGGGCCGGACCGTAGGCAAATTCGTGATAGTTGCCGGACATGCCGAAGTCATCGAACACTGTCTCATACTCATCCGCCACTCCATCGCGATCGGTGTCGCGCAATCGCGTCAGCTCTGCACGCTGCATGACCAAGATGGAATGATCGTTTTCGACAAGCATTCCTAACGGCTCTTGCAAGCCACGGGCAAACATCGACCATTGTTTTTTCGATGCATCGTAGCACATCAACTCACCACGGTGAAAGGCCACTGCCAATCGACCATCGGGCATGACGCCCATCGCTCCGACTTGCGGATCCACTCCTTCTGGATTGGGGAGTTGTTCGAAGGAAAAGGATTCTTTCCATCCCCAGGCGGGAAGACTCAGCAGCAACGAAAATAGGAAAAAACGTTTCATGGAAAAGAATAGTGTAAAACGATGGATGATGCTTGCTCAGGACGCACGGTCAGTTTGCCCTCTCGCCATTGCCCCGATTCTACTTTAACGGTGCCGTTTTGCGGAGCGGGAAAATGCAACACCAAATCGCTCGCGGGAGTTGGATCGAGAGAAATCTTGCGCACGATGCCCTTGCCATCCGCTGCCGCCGAAAAACTTTCGCTCACGCGCATCTCTCCCACTTGATAATGGAAGGTCGGTCGATCTTGTTTCATTGTATAACCGCGGAATTTCACTTTCTTGTCGGCCCCAAAGGGAGATTCCGCTTCGGTGTAACGCACTTGCCCGACAAGGGTTGCGAGACTACTGCCATTTCCTTTCCAATAAGGATAGCCATCGATGAATCCACCGGTCCACATGTAGCGCAAGCGACAAGCCCCAGCATCCCAGCACAGCGAATGCTGAGCATCCACCGCCACGGCAATGGAAGCCGGTCCGGAATCGGGCATGAAAATGCGCTGCACTTGCGGCCGCTTGGTCATTTCGCGCGATGCCGCAAAAGGATCTCCCTGCTGCTGCTTTTTGACGGTGACACCCTCTGCCACTTTCATCACATGCGCATAAATCGCACGCAAGCCCTCGTCTCCTACGTGAACCATCGATGGCATCTCGATGGCACCCTGACGCTTGCGCTGTGGTGCCACGCACCATTTCACAAAGTCATCGGGCTTGCCTTGGTAAATCCCACGAATTTCGGCAAGCGAAGGCCCCACCACCATTTGATCCAACTGATGACAAGCCGCACAATTGTTGGCAAACAACTGCGCCCCATCCGGAGCCGCATGGGCCAGCGAACTTGCCAGACCTAAGATCGCAAAAATTCGTAATACAGATTTCATGAGTAGTGTGGAACGGATACGCAGAAACGCAGGAGAATCTCTCGAAATATCGGATTTTGTCAAATTTCCTCACCAAAGCCCGTATTTGCCGTAGGCCATGATGTAGCACCCCATCAGAAAATTGGCGGTCGCATGCATGATCACACATGCGCCGAGGTTTTTGCTCCAGACGCAGAAACCATAGGTCAACAATCCATAAAACACTGCAGCCGCATAATCGACCGGAGCGTGCGCCATGGCAAAGAGCAAGGTGCTACCCACCAAACTCAACCAGTGATGACGACCAAAAGGCTGCTTCCAGTAGTCGCCATCTCGATCCGCCAAATAACGCATCAGATAGCCACGCCAGAAAATCTCTTCCATCAGCGCCACCACGACTACAGCCCGCAGGAAACGCATTCCTAACGAAAAAGCATAGGCGAATGAATGGGTAAAAACATTGGGATCGAAGCCTTCGGTTCGCGCCTGAATGCCCAGCCACTTTTTCCATCCCTCCGACTCTCCGCTCAGCTGCCAAGCATCGTACAGTGTGGTGGGCAAAAGCCACCCACCAATTCCCAGAGCGCCGGCGAGTACCCCGAGCAAAGCCCAGCGGAGGTTCCATTGGAATTCATAGTAGCGCCAGTTGCGCGCCAAGTATCCCAAGCAGATGAACGATTGCAGCGGGTATACCCATTGCTCGGGCCATCGACGCCACCACGGGGCTGCCGGATGATCCCACTGCCACAGCGGACTCGTGAATTGCAATAATAACAAAAATGCCATGAATAACGCAAAAGGCATTACATGCGCTTGCGCCCAGCCACGCGGATCTTTCAAGCGCCACTCTGCCTTCGCACTCATCTTACAAATTCGCTACAAATTTCTCCATCCGATCCATCGCAATCTTCAGATCGTCGAATGCTGTTGCGTAACAACAGCGCAAAAATCCTTCGCCCGATGCCCCAAAGGCCGTGCCCGGAACGGCTGCAACGTTCTGCTGTTCGAGCAGTTGCATCGCAAATTCCTTGCTGCTCAGACCAAACTTGCTGATGTCCGGAAAAACGTAAAAAGCGCCACCGGGAGAATGACAATCCATCCCGATTTCATTCAGTCGCTTGACCATAAAATCCCGACGTTGATGATAGCTCGCTCGCATTTTCTCCATCGCCGGCCCACCATTTTCTAATGCTTCCAACGCCGCGTTTTGACTCATGATCGGCGCGCACAACATGGCGTATTGGTGAATTTTCATCATCGCCTCGATGATCGGTTGCGGCGCACACGCATAACCCAATCGAAATCCGGTCATCGCAAAGGCCTTGGAAAAACCATGCAGCAAAATCGTCCGCTCACGCATTCCTGGCAAGGAAGCAATGCTCACGTGCTCTTCTTCGTCGTAGCGCAACTCGCTGTAGATCTCGTCGCTCATCACGATCAGATCGTGCTCGATGCACAACTTCGCAATCCCTTCCAAATCTTCCTTCGCCGCACAGGCCCCTGTCGGATTGGTCGGAAAGTTCAACATCAACACCCGCGTCCGCGGAGTAATCGCCGCCGCTAGGGCCTCGGGCTTGAGCGAAAATCCATCTTCTTTTTTGGTCACGACCGATACCGGCTTGCCATAGGCCATGACGATGCTCGGACTGTAGGATACGTAACAAGGCTCATGGTAAATGACCTCATCACCCGGATTGATCAAGGCGCGCAAGGCCAAATCGATCGCCTCACTCACTCCCACTGTCACGAGGATTTCTTTCTCGGCTTGGTAGTCGACGTGAAAAAATCCACTCACATACTTGGCAATCGCTTTGCGCAAACTCAACAAGCCCAAGTTCGAGGTGTAGCTGGTCTGACCTTTCTCTAACGAATAAATCGCTGCCTCGCGAATGTGCCACGGCGTGGCGAAATCGGGCTCTCCTACGCCCAGCGAAATGACGTCGTCGCGCCCCTGCACGAGTTCGAAGAAATCGCGGATTCCCGAACGCGGAATGGCGGCAATTTGTTTGGCGATGACGGAAGTGTAATCCATGGTCGTGATTGCGAAAAAAAGTTAAGGACTGACAGCCAATCGCTCCACCGTGCCCTCGCCTTCGAAAAGGAAGCCGTTTTGCTTGTAAGTCTTCAGCAAGAAATGGGTGGCGGTGGAAAGCACTCCATCGAGAGAGCTGAGTTTCTCCGAGACAAAACGCGCCACTTCGCGCAAGTCGTTGCCTTCGACCACGACCATCAAATCATACCCGCCGCTCGCGAGGTAGCAGCTCACCACTTGCTCAAAACGGGCAATCCTCATCGCCAATCGATCGAAACCACCACCGCGCTCGGGAGTCACTTTGACCTCAATGAAGGCCTGCACGCTGATGTCGCCAATTTTCTCCGGATTCACAACCGCATGATACCCCAAAATCGTGCCCTCTTTTTCCCACGCCGCAATCCGCGCACGCACCTCTTCGGCGCTCATCGTAAGCAATTCGGCAAGTTCTTCGTGTGAGTGACGCGCTTTGCAACGCAGCAATTCCAATAAGGGATCGGTCGACATGGCGCGGCATTCAAGCAGAGAATGCTCACCATGGGAATCACGAATTCCTCGTCCGAGAAAAGAATTCCACACACATCCCAAAAAAAATCCCGACCACTCAAAGAGCAGCCGGGATGAATGGTTTCAGAGTCTGAATCAGGTCAATTCATTCGCGTCAGTGCCGAAGTGATAAGCAGGCGTGCCATGCTCTTCCACATCAAGACCTTTGCGCTCTTCCTCTTCGCTCACACGGATTCCCATGATGGCTTTGAGGATGAGGCAGAGAATCAAGGAGAACAAAAAGGCAAACAAGCTGACAGCACCAACACCCATGGCTTGGATTTTCAGAGTGTGAGCTTCGCTGGTGGAGAAGATCCCCACAGCCAGAGTGCCCCACACACCGCAAACTCCGTGAACGGAAACCGCACCTACGGGGTCATCCAGCTTCAGTTTATCGAAGAAGAAGACCGAGAAAACCACCAAGATGCCAGCAATGCCACCGATGATCACAGCGGAGAGAACCCCCACCGTGTCGGCACCGGCGGTGATGCCCACCAAACCGGCGAGGATCCCGTTCAACCCCATAGAGAGGTCAGGCTTGCGGATAGTGGCCCATGAGGTAAAGATTGCAGCAATACCACCGGCGCAGCCAGCGAGTGTCGTAGTCACGAAGACCAGGGATACAGCACCCGGATTAGCGCTGAGCACAGAACCGCCGTTGAAGCCGAACCATCCCAAAAAGAGGAGGAAGCAACCAATCGTCGCAAGTGGAGTGCTGTGGGGAAGGATGGGCTTAACTTTGCCCCCGGGCAGATATTTGCCTTTGCGAGCACCAACAACCATGATGGCGGCTAACGCTGCGAAACCACCGAAAGCATGCACTAGTGTGGAGCCAGCGAAGTCTTTGAAACCTGCATCAGCAAGCCAACCCAACCCCCACTGCCAAGAACCCGTGATGGGGTAGGCAAAGGTTACAAGGATGACTGCATACAGCATAAATGTTCCTAACTTAATACGCTCAGCAACGGCACCAGACACGATCGTAGCAGCAGTTGCAGCAAACATCGCTTGGAACAAGAAGTCTGTGTATTGAGTCATGCAAAGAGCAGTTTTGCCGTAGTCATAAGTCATAGAAGAGCCACTCCACGACTCAATGGGCTTGCCCATAGCAAAAAACTCACCGAACATCCACCCATCGCCGGGATACATGGCATTATAACCCCAAACCGCGTAGCTCAAGACTCCCATGCAAACGATGAAAACATTCTTAAACAAAATGTTGTTCGTATTCTTGGATTGGCAGAGTCCCGACTCCACACAAGAGAAGCCCAAGTGCATAATGAAAACCAAAGCAGTAGCAATCAAAATCCACAAATTCGAAATTGTGAAGAAATCAAAGGCTGGCCCTTGCTCCTTCATTAAGGCATCAAGAGCTTCGTCAGGAGTTCCTACAGGAACTTCCGCTTCTGCAGCAGCTGGTTCAGCGGCTGGTTCTGCAGCTTCTTCCACCGCAGCCACGGGGGCTGGGGTTTCTTCTACTGCAGCTGGCACAGGTTCAGCAACAGTCTCTTCCTGGGCTCCAAGCAAAGGAATAAACGCCAATGAGGCCATCCACAGCAAGGATCGTATCTTAGTTTTCATAGCTAGTTTTCTCATAGAATCTCTTGGTTGGTTACAACGAGTTCGAGAAGCTAATGCAGAAAGCGTGCCATGATGATGAAGAATTGAATGCAATTCATTTTCATACGATGTCTTACCTGCTCATATTTTGTTAGCTCGGGGCGATTTTTGCTGATTCAACGCATACTTGCTCGGTATTTCGCAAAATCTTCTAGAAGTGCATCATGGCGAAGAAAATCATACTGATGGCAGAAAAATCCCCACTTTCGCCCAGTCTCAATGTTCGCAGGAAGATCATCGATGTAGAATGTTTCTTCTGGAACAAGCTCATATTCGCGAACGGCCCACTGATAAAAACCATCGTGCGGCTTCATGACGCCAATCTCATATGACATCACCGCACCATGGAATTTCTCAAAACCAGGATAGGCGTCGAAAATCCAAGGGTGATGGATGGCGTTGATGTTCGAAAAAAGAATCAACCGATGCCCCAGTTGATGCAGTTTTTCCACCAAGGCCCAGGTTTCGGGAATCGGCGTGAAAATGGAACGCCACGCTGCGATGAATTGCTCGGCACTTGCTTGCGTTCCTAGAGTTTGCAAGGCCCACTGGATGAAGTCATCTGCGGCGATCCGACCACTTTCAAGGTCTTCACGCTTTTCGTCGAGCAATTGCAAGCGCGCCGCCGCATCTCCCAAATCTGCCGGAATCAATGCGTGCAGAGCTTCTTTGTAGTCAAAACGCAAAAGCACGTTGCCGATGTCGAATAAAATGGTCATGCACCAACGCTGCGCCATCTCCCCGCGCTCGCAAAGCACAAAATCCACGCTTTAGCATTGCACATCGCTTCTGTTGTTCTAGTCTGTTCATGCCATGAATCAATTTTTCACTCGCTGGATTTTGCCTCTCGCGCTGCTCGGCTTCACCGCCCACGCTCAAGAAGCCTACATGGTTGTCGAAGCTCACTCGGGAAAGGTCTTGCTGGCTCAGAATTCTACCGTGAAACGCCCTGTCGCGAGCTTAACGAAAATTGCCACTGGAGTCATTGCCACCGATTGGGCCATCGCCACGAAGCAGGATTTGAAAAAAATCACCGCCACCGTCCCAGAAGCCGTCACTCGCATCGGCGGACCCAATCCCCTCAATCTCCAGCCTGGCCAAACCATCAATCTGTCCGATGCTCTCTATGCCGCACTGCTCGGCTCGGACAATTATTCAGCCATGACCATCGCCGATCACATTGGCCGCGATATGAACAATCGACGCGGTCGCGAGGAAAATCCAATCTGGTCGTTTGTGAAGGAAATGAACGAACTCGCCCGCGTGCTCGGCATGAAACAGACTCGTTTCCTCAATCCTCACGGCTTGGAATTGCCGAAGCAGGAGGGCTACTCGACCGCAGCCGATATGGCCAAGCTCTCGATCTATGCCATGCGCCGACCCGCTTTTGCGTTTTTTGTTCGCCAAAAATCCCGCACCATCCAAGTCGCAGGTCAAACCTACCAAGTCACCAACACCAACCAACTCGTCGGCGAGCAAGGGATTCTCGGCATTAAAACCGGCCAAACCACCCCCGCTGGTCCTTGCCTTGCTACCTTGATGGAGAAACCACCACTGGTGAGAACGAAGCCCGATGGCACGAAGGGGGCAACGCCACGACGCCTTACGGTAGTGCTTCTCAACAGCCCCGATCGCTTTGGTCGCACTCGCACGCTCCTGGCAGCCGGCTGGGCTCGCTATGATCAGTGGATCGCCTCTGGCGGCATCATCCAAGATCCCAAACGCGAGGTTCTCACCGTTCCTCAATTCTGATTTACCCCTCCCGCCAATCCC
>RDYF01000140.1 GCA_004293285.1 Verrucomicrobiota bacterium
CTAACAGTTTTTATTAGTTTAGGTGGACATGATATGATACCTGCAGTAATTGGCGATTTCCTTTTTTGTTGCTGTCGAAATGATTGGTTTTCAACGGCTTATTGGGTTGATGAGATTTTCTTTGCCTTTTGGATGTTGGAAGATGGAAGATAGGAGATGGAAAAACGGCGAAGGCTTGTAGCCGTTTTGGACACGAGCGCAAAGCGAGGTGGCCCTTAGGGTCGAAGGCGCGGGCGGCGCGCCTGAGTCGACATGGAAGATTGTCTCACACGAAGGCACGAAGACACGAAGGAGGGATGTTGAATGTTGGATGTTGGATGTTGAATGTTGGATGTTGGATGTGCTTGGGATGCGGTAGGGAGGGGCTTGGCGCTTGGAAAGACGCCGCCACGGTGGGGCAATGGATCGAATTTTGAGGGGCTGGGAGTCCGCCACGGGGGAGAAATGGGGTGGGGCGTTGATCCAGGGGCCCTGCGGCACCCTTCGCTATCACCGTTGGCCCCGTTGGGGTCCTTTGAGGATGTGGTTTGGTTCTCTGATTGTTATCGAGATCTTTTCACTTCACCCATGGTAGTTTTGAGGGATGGCGGGGGACGCCGGTGAGGGAGGTGTCGAGCTGGAGCTTTTGTTGCATGGCTGCTACGGCGCGGGCGAGGATGTCGACATCGCCGCGGGCGTCGTGACGGCGGAGGGTGGACTCGGCGAGACCGAGTCGGGCTTTGACTACATCGAGCGAGTGGCCGGTGCCGCGGGTTTTGCCGAAGAGCATTTTCGAGATGTGGATGGAATCGATGCAGGACACTTCTCTCGTGGCGCGTCCGCATCGATCACTGGTGGCGGCGAGAAATTTGGAGTCGAATCGCAATCCGTTGTGGGCGATCAGCGTGCTGTCGCCGACCCATGCCGAAAACGCGCACATCACTTCCTCCGGGCTGGGCGCACCGACTACGTGATGATTGCCGATGCCGGTGTAGCTTTCGATGAAGCTGCTGATGCGACGTCGAGGTCGGGCAAAGCTAAAAAACTCATCTTCCGCGATCACGCGGCCATCGTGGTAGCGGACAGCGGCGATTTGAATGAAATCATCGGAATCAGGATAGAGCCCGGTGGTTTCGAGGTCGTAAATGACAAATGAACTCATGAAAGCGAAGTATGGGCTGCGGGCGATGCCGTTTTTTTCGTAGCATGTTCGCTCTGCAACTGACCACAGCCAGCGGCGACATCGATGCCGCGACGTTGGCGGAAAGTGACGGGATAGCCGGCTTCGCGGAGGATCCGTTGGAAATGCATGCCGGCCTGATGAGCGCTGGCACTACCGGCGTAACCTGCGGTAGGGTTCAGCGGGATCAGATTGATGTGAACGTTGATGCCTTGCAGCAACTCCGCGAGTTGACGAGCGATTTCTGGGGTGTCGTTTTCTCCGGCGATCATCGTCCACTCGATGAAAATGCGTTTGCCGATCTTTTCATCGTAGTATCGGCAGGCATCGATCAGCTCGTCCATCTGCCATTTTTTTCCTACAGGAATGAGTGCTTGGCGCTGTTCATTGGTGGCGCCGTGAAGACTCAGTGCAAGATTGTAAGGGCAGCCTTCATCGGCCATGCGACGGATCGCAGGAACGAGTCCGACCGTGCTAATGGTGATCCGATGCTTCGAGAGACTGGGGCCACGGACATCGGCGATGGTGGCGAGAGCTTTCATCACGGAATCGTAATTGTGCAAGGGCTCGCCCATGCCCATGAGCACCAAATTGCGCAGTTTCTTGCCGTGGTCGCGCTGGAGAATGCGCTGGACGTGGAGCACTTGTGCGATGATTTCACTAGGGCGTAGGTGTCGGGTGAAGCCCATTTGTCCCGTGGCACAAAACACACAACCCATGGCGCAGCCCACCTGCGTGCTGACACAGGCAGTGAAACGGCCGTCGTAGCCCATCAGCACGGTTTCGATGGTTTTGCCATCGCGGAGTTTCAGCAAAAACTTGCGCGTCATGCCATCGCTACTTTTCGTTTCCGCCGC
>RDYF01000203.1 GCA_004293285.1 Verrucomicrobiota bacterium
TTTCCAAGGTATCGCCTTTCACCGTTGCTTGGTCGCCTGCATTCGAGTTCGGGCCGCCTTCCATCATCGCGTCGCGCGAGAACTCGCTGGCGACGATGACCAGCGTGCGATCGAGCAAGCCGCGCGCTTCGAGATCGAGGATCAACTGCGCAATCGGACGATCGATTTCTTGGTGCAACTTCTCCGTCGTGGTGTGGCCGTCTTTGTGGGTATCCCACTGGAAAAATGGCACGTATTCGGTGGTGACTTCGACAAAGCGCGCGCCATTTTCCACGAGTCGACGTGCCAGTAAGCAGCCTTGACCAAAGCGGCCGGTGTTGTAGCGATCGAAGCTTTCTTTCGGTTCTAACGAAATATCAAAAGCCTCGCGCTCCTTTGCCGAGAGCAAGCGGTGAGCATTTTCGAGAGAGCGTAGCATCGACTCCTGTTGATGGTCGGAGAGATACTCGCGGTGCGGCGACTTGGCGATGAGCTTCTTCAGCAACTCGCGTCGGCTCTGAAAGCGGCTAGGCGTCATGCCTTCGGGAGGTCGGACCGCGGCGGCGGCTTGGTCGGGGAAGGGCAGATTCATCGGGCCAAACTCCGCGCCAAAAAATCCTGCGGTGGTAAAGGCCTTCAGTTCCTCACTCTCGCCCACGCCTTCGAGTCGTTGACCGATGTTGATGAAAGCGGGCATCACGGGATTTTTCGGGCCCAGCACCTTCGCCATCCACGCGCCAATGTGCTTGCGGCGGCACATAGCCTGTGTGCCAGTGGTATTGGTGACGCGAGTGCAAGATCGAACCGAGATCCTCCTGCACATGCGAACGGATCAAGGTGCCACGATCCATCACCGAGGCAATGTTTTCCAAGCCCTGGCAAATTTGGATATGATCCACAGCCGTGCGAATGGCGGGAAAGGTGCTCAAGACTTTCGACATCGACACGCCCTTTTCAAAAGGCTGATAGCGTTTCGGGTCAAAAGTCTCCGGAGCCGCCATGCCGCCGGCCATCCACAGCAAAATGCAGCTGTCGGCCTTGGCTTCGGGATGACGAATGTCATCGGCCAGCAACTGAGGAGCGCGTGCCATCAGAGCAGCGGTCGTGCTGGCGCTGAGGGCTTTCAAAAAATCACGACGATTGTTCATGGTAAAAGAAGAGTAAGAATTAACGAATGAGTTGAAATTCAGGAATCACAAGAATGGCCCACAACAGGTCCTGCACCGATTCCGAGGTCGGAGACGTGCCTAGCACCTCCAGCGATGTTTGTTTTTCCTCGGGCGTAGCAGCACGAGAGAGAGCTTGCCAGTAGAGGAAATCGACGAGGCCCTCGGCATTGCCAACAAAGCGCGAGGCGAGTTGCTGGCCACCACGCGCCAACTGCGAGGCGAGCACCGAGCCATTATTGAGATCCATCGCTTCCAGAGTCGTCAGGTCATTGGGGCGCGACGTAACAATTTGCTCACGGTTCGGGCGACCGAGCGAGCGCATGAGGAAGTCCGACTTCATCAGACCAGCGCGCACTTTAATGCCACCGCCATTGGCGAGTTGACTGTGCAGTTGGTTCATTTTTTCCCCGAGGCTATCCCAGATTTGAGGATTCGGCACCGCGACCGCGGGTTTCATGGGGGCATCTTTGATCGACTGGCTATCTGCCAAAACCGCGGCTTGCCATGAGGCATCGCTGCCGAGCTCGACGACATCTTTGCCTTGTTGCAATCGGACCTGGGCATACATCGCGGCGGCATTCGGACCACTGCCGCCATTTTTGCCGATGATCAGCAGTTCATTCGCGCCGATTTTCAGCAGAGGCTTGATGTCCACCAGTTGCGGCGTCGTCCACTCCTGACTTTGGGCAAGGGTGGTGCCGTTGACCGAGAAAGTGAATTCATTATCACAGGTGATCAGAGCCATCGCCGAGTTGACGGGGTCGGCCAGCGAAAAGACCTTGCGGAAAGCAACCGTCTCACCGGCAGGGGATTGCAGGCCATCGTTGTGCCAAATCCACGTCGCACGCGAGGCTGAGGCTTGGCCCGTGGCGGGCAGGTTTGGTGTAAAATCAGGCGATGCAGGGCGAGTGCCGAGAATTTGCCAAATGGCATCGACAAATTCCTCTGCGGTCAGACGTTTCGCGCGTGGTCCGGCGTAAGTCCACTTCGATTCATCATCGGACTCCAATGCTTGTGCTTTCGATTGATAGGCTTGCGATTCGGCGATGTGGGCGAGCACTTTTTTCAGATCGTATTGATGATCCACCAAGTAACAGGCGAGATAGTCTAGCAGATCTTCATTCCAGGGCTTCGTGCCCATGGC
>RDYF01000204.1 GCA_004293285.1 Verrucomicrobiota bacterium
AATTTGATCGGTCGCACCGACCAAGTCCTCTTCCACCCCTCCGCCACGAAGGAGCAAGCCACCTACCTCCACCCCGGCGATCGCTTGCGCTTCGAGCCCCAACCGCTTTCTTAGTTCGATCATTTTGGGTCGTTTTCTTTCATCACCGTCGAGACCAAGAAGGAAGAGGAAAACAGAAAATTTGTTTTCGATCGCGACACATTTTGTCGTGCTGCTTGGGTAACATCGACCGCATGAACGCGATACCGCCGCAGACGCAAGATACACCATGTCCCACAGCAGATCAAAAGATCCTCCAAGTCGATGCCCCCAGCGTGACACAACTCATGACTGCCATCGAGCTGATAGAGCCTGTCGTCAGGGAGTTGAAACGCGACTACCCTACCCTCATGCCCTACGCCGTGATGACCCACAGCGGCGCTGATGCGGCTATTCCTGATCGCATCTCATCGCTCCTCCAAAAAATTCCCGAAGCATTTGTGGATCACGAGACGAAAAAAATCGCTCGCGCCCTGGTTTCAAAAAATCACCCACTTCCCCAAGAGCTCATTCAGGCGCTGACAATCAAGCCCGACTGCTGCCTAGAGATCCGCTTTCAGCATCTCGACTACCCACAAATCTGGCGCATGCAAACCGACCCACGCATCGACCTCACACGCACCCCACAAACCAAAGCCTCCATCCGCATCGTGCTCGGTGTCCTTGATCAGCTCGTGAGCCAATCACAGCAAGCATAACATTCTCTCCCCCTAACTCAACCAACCATCCAATAAACAAGCATCCAAAGTCTGACGTCAGGAGCATGCCTACGCCATCCCCTTGGCGGGAACAAAGGCAAACATGAACTCTACGAAGGTAGTGAGAAATCAAGATACCATTGCAAGTATTGCGGTAATGCCTATTCTTCCATTGCTATCCTAACTGCAGGCGCATGCCTTCGCCACCCACATGGAGGTAACAAAGGCAAGCACTCACCGGCGCTCTAACATAAAATCCGATTTTCTCACTGCGCGGGATCACGTCACGCAAGGGGGCATCACATCCATCGAAATTTTCTCATGGGGATGAGAGAATGATGCTCACCTTGCGGAAACGTTTCTTGTTTGGGCGCTACTCACTTCGATGATGAATCACGGAGATCCTGCGGCATAACCCGATTGTCTGCTTGCTAGGGCCTCGAAAGAATGACTAAGCCACAAGCCTCCTTTTCGAGGGCTGACCACCTGAGCCATTCCCCAACGCCGCCATCTGCCGCGACCATAGAAGCAATTTGTCCGCCCTTCAGAGAGCAATTTGTCCGCCCTTCAGAGAGCAATTTTTCGGAGCCAAACCATCACTTCTCCATCCTATTCCACGCCCTATCGATGAAGCAAAGCGTGAACACCAACCGCAAGCATGGGCGCTTCCTGCTGACAGGACCGGCCAATCTACTGCAACGGCCCCGCTTATCGGAATCCCTCGCAGGCCGCATGGGAGTAGACGCTCAGTTATTGATCTGATGCCCAGAAATCACTCCGCTCAAAAAGTCATCTACTTTCCTTCGAAAGGCATGATCTAACGGGATTCCTGAAAGCATGCTGTGAGTCAAAGTGGGTGGGATCACCAACCACGTTCCATGCCCCGAAGAAAACGGATTCCCACCATTGCCCCAGAACCAGCGGATTCCCAGACGAGGTTGTTGATCCCAGTTCAATGCCACGATGGCGAGGTTTTTGAAAACCACGGCATAAGGACCGGAAATGCTTTCTTTGGGTGAGTTGATTTGCAGAATCATGTTGTCATCTTCGAGGGAGAATAGATCGCCTGTGTTGTGCATATTTTTGAGTTGGCTCGTTGATGTTGGTGATCAGCAAATTTTGTGGACTGATGTCAGGTCTGTTTCCCCACCGCGAAAGATCTGCCACATCCGCACCATGGCCCAGGTGTCAAGATGGCAGTAGGCATGCAGTTGCTCATGGAGTTGCGCACGGCGCTCGGGAGTGGTGGTGCTAGCAATCGCTTCGAGATAGGCGTCTCCCGCAGCACGACCATCGCTCACACCTTCGAGACGGTTGTAGGAGAGGTCGGGACATAAGGCGGGCAAAACCGATTTCAAACCCCAGCTTCCCTGTTGCATCGGATGATAAAAGCGCTTGTTGGCAATGGGTTGCAAGTCGACCAATCGCGCGATGATGCCACGCAGAGCAACACCATGCTCGGGAAATTGTTTTGCGAATTGCGCTATGGTGCTCGCTTCGTAAGTGGCGTTGTATGCGAAGATCGGCCCCTGCGTGCCGCAGTGTGCGACGAGCGACTCGACCAAGCATTTTCGCGGATCGTTTCCCGATAGATCGAGAAAGGCATGGTGCTCGATCTTGCTGTCGGCATCGATCACGTGCAAGCTGTATTGAAAAGGACATGCCTGATACGGCGAAGTATCTTTCCACAGGGGAATCGGTGGTTGCACGGCTTCGAAATCAAGAAAATGCGCGGGAAATCCATACACTGCGAGATCTGCGGCAGCTCCATCGGCATCGAAAAAAGTCGACTCTTCGATGCTACACTGTTTCACGCGACGTTGCAGATCGTTGAGGTAACGATCGGGGACCTCGCGCAGATCGTGAATTCCTTGCGCATTCAATTCACTGCGTCGGGTATGACGAAAATACGGCAGATGATCGAGCGGATAAGAGGGGGCTTCCTTCGCGACATGACAGTGATGGCGAAAAGGACAAGGAAACGGATTGGCGCATTGTGGACCTGTGGCAATGGCAGGCTCCTCCATGAGGGCCATGACTTGTTGCGCGCCGATGATCCATTCGCGCACTTGCGCAAAACGACTGCGAGTTTGCTCGGTGACGTCGACTTCACGAAATAAGCCCTGATAATTGCCATCGCCCCGATAGACAAAACGGGTGTCGATGTGAGCGATGGAGATCGAAGACAACGAAGTGCCGGAATGCGCCGCGATGAAGCCCTGCACGGCGATGTCATCGAGATAATGGGATTTCACCGAAGCAGCAGATTTCACTTCGACCATCCTCCATTGCAGTTGACCATTGCTGCGATCAGGCAACATCACATCGACATACGCCAATGCCCCCTCAGCGGGACTTGCTGGCCGATGGAAAAGGCGCGCTGTGATGCGGAATCATCACGACATTCAGGACGATGGACTTCCAACCACAAGCGCTTGGGGCACTGACGGTAGGAAAGGATTCGGGATTTGGATAAACGGCGGATCATGTGACTCAACATTCTATTCTATCATCCAACTGGGCTGGACGATGCGGTGATCTTATCCCATGACCGCGACAAAATGTGTCGCGATGGAAAATTTTTTTCGTTCGATCGATCATCACATTCCGTAGTGGGCTAGGCTCTCTTTCAGCTCAGCGATCATTTTTTTGCGCAAAGCTGCGGGCTGCAGAACAGTGAGCGCCGATCCCTGTGATCGCAACCAAAAATCCAGCTCCCACGATTGCTGCACAGTCGCTGTCAGGGTGTGAGCTCCTCCCCGCGTGGTGATTTTTTGATCTTTGGACAACGGCGTTTCTTCTAACACTTTTTTCAGATAATCCGCAATACGCGCTTTCATCACAAACGCGTGACCGGGGTCGAATTGTGCCGCTCCACTGGTCATGTAAGAATCCAACGAATAACCTGGAGGGATGATCACGGCATCATCCGTCACCTCGATGTGCTTGATGCGATGAATGGCATACTGACCGACATTTCGTTCGCCATGCTTGGTGGCGATCAGATAACTGCGCACGCCATTTTGCAATAACGATAGCGGATGGAGATGATAGATTTTTTCGCTGGTCGCACTCACGCTGCGGTATCTCAGCGTAATTTGCTTTTGCTCGATCAATGCATGTTGCAACGCGGAGAGAATTTCCGCAGGCACATGCGGTGGCTGAAAGGGCATGCCCGGTGGCTGATAGCGCACCAATTGCTTCCACTTCGCATGCCGACCTTTTGACGAGGCTTTGAGCTTGTTGCGTGCTGCCGTGAAACGCCCTTCGAGTGCGGCGAGAAAGGTCTGAGGCATGATGCGCCGAAGCACGTCTTCCATCAAGCCCAGGGAAATCGCTTCGGCATTCTCCATGCATGGAATGTCGAGATGCTGATCTTCCGACCAATGCCAGCCATGCGGCGTACCACGATGATTGCATACGATGGGAAACAGTCGGGATAACTCATGCATGTCGCGTTCGACCGTTCTTTTGCTCACTGGAAACCCCGCTCTCTCGAGCTCACTGCACATTTGCGAAGCGCTTTTTCCGGGTCGGCGATGTGGGATGATGTTTTGCAGCAATTCCCAGTGTCGGGCGATGGTATTTCCTGAATCGGAACTAGGCATGATGAAAGATTCTTCCTATCGCCCAGAAAGGTCAAGTTTCTTGCACCATACCAATCAAAAATGCTTGTTGCGATGATTGTTTGATTGAGATCGTCGATCAATTGCGCAACGCTGCTGCCATGCACTCATCCGCTTCCCAGACGAGCACGGCATGCTTTCGCGTGTTGCGTGCGGGAGCGCAGACGACATTGCAGGATTTGGGACGGCCAGGGCTCAAGGACGTCGGTATCCCTATCGGTGGGGTAATGGATCGCCAAGCCTTGGCCCGACTCAATGCGATCTTAGGAAATGCTCCTACCGCCGCAGCGTATGAGATGCTCTGGGGCGGACTGGAGGTGGAATGCCTCGCCGATTGCCTGATGGCTTACACCGGTGATGTGCAGGGATGGGTCGG
>RDYF01000075.1 GCA_004293285.1 Verrucomicrobiota bacterium
TCTCCGAAGGCATTTGCCCCATGTCCGACACGGGCTCGGGCTACCCCGCTTTTATCTCGATCAATCAATCCGGCGGCATGATCGCGCAAACCATCAGCAGTGGCTCGGGCAATCTGCCCATGGATGGCACGATGGGCAAAGCGATCACCGAGGAAATGAAACACCCCGGCGGTCAGAATAAAGCGCTGGAACACGTCATGCTGTTTGGTGATATCGCCAAAAACATGATGTTCGACGGCTGGATCGCCATCGCCATTTGTATCTTGATGATCGGCGTCGGTTGGACCGTGGCGATGCGCAAAATCATCTACCTCAACAAAATCGAAAAGGGCAATCACGACTTCATGCGTGAATGGCGCAAGATCGCCAATGACCTGACAACGCTGGAGCGCAACTCGCAAACTCAGCAACTCACGGAAACTCCCGCCATGAAACGCTCACCATTTTATGAGATCTATCACATCGGTGCCGAGGAAATCACCGCACGTGTCAGTTCAGTGAAGAAAGGCCACAAGGGTCTATCGGGTCGATCGATCCAAGCCGTGCGCGCGGCTCTCGATGCCGGACTGGTGAATCTTCAACACCGCCTGACGAATGGACTGGTCTATCTCACGATCAGCATCGCCGGTGGCCCCTATGTCGGACTACTCGGTACAGTGGTCGGCGTGATGATCACTTTCGCCATCATCTCAAAGGAAGGTGAAGTCAACGTCAACGCCATCGCCCCCGGCATTGCTTCCGCTCTCCTTGCCACAGTGGCCGGTCTGATCGTCGCGATTCCTGCTCTCTTTGCCTATTCTTACCTCAACAATCGCATCAAAAATATCACTTCCGAAGTGAAGGTTTTCATCGATGAGTTTGTCTCGAAAATGGCGGAATACTACCCACAGGTCAATGAGGCTGCTGCTCCAAAATTCAGCGACGCAGAAGAAGTCTAACTCCTACTCTCCTTTCTTATGGCATCTGCTGACGACAAAAGTTTTGACGATATCAATGTCACCCCGATGGTGGACTTGTATCTGGTTTTGCTGCTGATTTTCATTGTGATGACTGCTGCTGGCGTCAAGGGCGTCAAGGTCGATTTGCCCAAAGCTGGCAGCAAGGCCGCAGCGGACATCAGCGCGCCGAAGATCCAAGCCATCACCATCGACTCTGAAGGAAAAATCACGCTCAACCTCACCCCCATGTCTCTCGAAGAACTGGAAAGTAAAATTTCCGGCATGGTGGCGGTCACTCCGGATCTGCCTGTGGTCGTGCGCGGCGATAGCTCGACGCAGTACCAAAAAATCATGGCCGTGGTGACGATGCTTGGGAAAAATGGCATCACCAAAATTGGTCTCGCAACACAACCCAATAAGTGACGCAGAACTATGAAGCAACTTTACACCACACCCGATGATAAACCGAAGAAGCTCAAGATCATTCTTGCGCTCCTCGGCATCGTGATCGTGGGAGGTGTGGCGTCGTTGATCATGAATGGCAGTGAGTCGGGTCAACAGCAGCAGGAGGAAGAATTTCAGTTTGTGGAATTTGCCCCACCGCCACCACCCCCGCCACCTCCTGTTCCGGAACAAGAAGATCCGGTCGAGGATGATCTGGAGGAACCTCTTGAACCGATGGAGTCTCTGGAAGAAACGGATGTCCCTCCTGATGAGCCGATGAATGACCTCGGCCTCGATCTCGGCGAAATGGCCATGGGCGAAGGAGCCGGCGGCGGCTTTCTCATGGACATCCCTCGCTTTGGCCGCCGCGGCGGCGGTGGATCATCCGATGATGACATCATGGGCGGCGGAGGCTCGATCGATCAAGCAGTGCCTACTTTTAAAGTCCAACCGATCTATCCCAATGCGCTGCTGCGCAAAAAAATCGGTGGCAAGGTCATTGTTTCCGTCACGGTCGACGCCTCGGGCGCTGTCACGAAAGTCAACATCAAGCAAAGCTCTGGACAGCCGGAGCTCGACAAAGCTGTGGAAACAGCTGTGCAAAAATGGAAATTCAAACCTGGCACTCGTGACGGCAAACCCGTCCCCACGACCTGCCTGATCCCTTATACTTTTGAAGTTAAAAATAGCTAATTTATGACCAAAAACATTATCGCATCGTTTTTCGCCATCGCTGCCTGCTACTCCGCTCATAGCAAGCAACCCACGATCGCACCCGCTCACTTGTTTCATCAACCAGGCTTCGCCAAGGATTTTGTTGGCAGCTATGGCATTTTGTCCGATGTCGAACCCGAGGTTTCTGATGCCGAACAATTGCTCCTGTCTCGCCTGCAAACTCTGTTCGCGGCATCGAAGTTTCAAGAAGCGGAAGAGGAATTGGTGCGTTTTATCAAGGAAACCAAAAATCCGACGGATTCGAAATTGCAGCCTGGTGAAATCAGCCCAGCGCTGGTCTTTGTGTTAGGAAATCTGTATTTCCAATCGGAACGCCAACAGGAAGCGGAACGTGCTTTTCAGGAAGCCATTCGCCGATTCCCCAAATTCCGCCGCGCTCATACCAACCTTGGCTTTCTTTTTGTCACCAATAATCGCATCGATGAAGCTCTCGCCGCATTTCAGAAATCGATCGAGCTTGGAGAGAAATCACCACGCGTGATGGGCATGCTCGGCTATTGCTACCTAATGAAGCAAAATGCTCTCGCCGCGGAAAATGCGTATCGTCAGGCTTATCTGATCGACCCCAACGCACGCGATTGGAAACTCGGCTTGGCGCAGTCGTTGCTCATGCTAGAGAAGTATGAAGATGCCGCGAGCATGTTCGATGTGTTGCTGAAGGAAAATCAAAATGACCGCCAGTTGTGGATGCGCCAAACAAGTGCCTTCATGGCGATGGAAAAGTTTGATCAAGCGATCATCAATCTGGAAATGATGCGTTTGCTCAAAATCGCCGATGAAAAAAATCTGGTGCTGCTCGGCAACATTTACATCGATCAATCGCAACCCCGCTTGGCCCTCAGCGCCTACTCGGAAGCTCTCCATCTCTCGCAAAAGTTTGATGCACCGCAAGCATTGAAATGCGCACGCATTCTCAATGATACGGGCAATCCGAAGGAAGCGACGGAGATGGTCCAGAAAATCCGTGAAAAGGCAGGCAATCAATTGACCCCCGCAGACCGCGTCGCGCTTGATCTCGTCGAGGTCAAAATCGCCCGCAATAGCAACCAAAATGAACTCGTCGGGGAAATCCTCAACCGACTGCTCGCGCAAAATCCCACGAACCCGGAAATCTTGTTGGAACTCGCGAAGTTCCACGATCAAAATGCCAAAAATGAAAGCAATGAGGACGCCCTACGCAAGCACATCGGCGAAGCGAAAACGAATTATCTGCTGGCCATGCAGTATGATACGACAGCTTACGCAGCAAACCTCGGCTATGGCCAATTGCTGATTCGCGATAACCGCGCACTGGATGCTCTGCCTTACATCGAAAAAGCTCTTTCGCTGAAAAAGTCTGAGTCGCTCGAACAATACGCCAGCCGCGTTCGCCGCGCTGCCGACCGCGAGAAGGCTCGCAAGGAGCGTGAACAGGCCGAACGCGATCAAAAGAAATAACGATCTTACTCTCTCATGACTATGAAATTTCCCGTTGCTTCTCTCGCTCTCTCCGTCGCGATGCCTCTCATGGCGAACGACGCTCTCGATCTGCTCGAAGGCAAGAAGGACGCCCAAAGCATTTCGGTTCCTCCTGCCCCAGAAGATTCTCCTGTGATCAGCGGAGCCATTGGTGCGAAAAATTCGCGCGGCAAGACCATCAAGCCCTATCGCCCGATGGAGCTCTCGGACTTCGCCAAAAAATCTCACGAATTGCTCGATCCCGTCTGGGCCCGCACGAAGTTGGTCGATGCGCCCGAAAACCCTTACGTCCAAGAATTTTCCCTCACCGGTCTGTTCGAAGGCACTGGCGCATGGGGTGATCTGAAGAATGATCTGGATTCTTCTGCACTCAATCAAAATGTCAGTGATACCGCCCTCCGCCGCGCCCAATTGGGCGCTCGCATGAAGGCATTTTACCGCACGGAAATCACCGGCCTAGTGGAAACCGCTGGACCATCGCGCATGACCGGCATTCAAAACCTCAGCGCTCGCACCCGACTGCGCGGCGACTCTGGCATCACTCTCGGCAAGTTCCGTCCTCTCAGTACCGCGGAAAACAATACTCCCGATGCCGACCTGCTCATCAGCGAACGCTCGCTGTTCTCGAACATGATTGCCCCTGCCGATAGCCTGGGTGTGATGTTCGATGCCACCCGCAAGGGCTGGACTTACCGACTCGGCTGGTTTTCCAGCGATTTCAATGACCAAATCCCCAGCGCCAGCAATGATGGCATCGTGAACGCAGGCATCGCCTACGAAAGCAAAACCTCCACGGAATCCGGGGCCCCACTTCGCACGCGATGGTTTTTGAATTACCTCTACAATGCCGATGACCAAAACAGCGGCACCGTGCCTCGTCATCGCTTCGCTGGCGCAGGTCAATACCAGTCGATTGTAGCCACGGGCGTGAACCTGCAAATGGACCGACTCGGTTTTCTTGCCGAATTTGCTCAGGCCAATGGCAACAGCAGCGCTTGGGGATTAACCCTTTCCCCCACCTACTGGCTGTATCCAGGAGCTTTGCAGTTGGTTTCCCGCTACCATTTTGCCGATACAGAAACAGCCGATGCTCTCTACGGCGGGTATGGTCCTAGCTCTGATCCCTTCTTTGAAGGCGATGGCCCCATCGTCAGCGGTGATGAATTTCACTCTTTCTACCTCGGTGCCAATTTTCATCTCCACGAAAACCGCATGATCATTAGCAATGGAATCGAATATACCATTTTCCACGATGAACTCGATTCGGGAGATACCACGCAAAGCGTGCTTTGGCAGACCGGAGCCAAACTCAGCTTCTGACCTAGTTGTCCAACTCTCCTCCCCCCAAGCGCCAGCAATTGCTGGCGCTTTTTTTACCCCAAAACACGAATCTTGCGTTTCTGGATTATCTCATTGAATTTCGCCGAAAAATTGGATAGGATTCCATTTGTTATGAAAGTAATCGCTCTCTTCTCCAGTTTATTTGCCGTGAGCCTCGCTCACGCTTGGAGTCCAGGGATCGCCCCCACGATGCCAGTCACCAATCTCGATGTGGACACTTCGTCTCGGAACGACGTCATTTCATTTTATCAAAATGTCTACCAAGCCTCGGAAGACTTCGCCTCCAAGATCCAGTGGACAGGTAATGCCGATACTTGCCATGCAGGAACGATCTCCCAGGATTTCATCAACCAAGTCCGCCGACGAGTCAACTACTACCGCGCTCTTGCCGGAGTTCCTGCTTCGATTGTGATGAATGACGGATCTACGGTGTTGACCAATTCGTTTTTCTACCAAGGGTCGAACATTCCTTCCGCGAATACCACCAAAGCTCAAGCGGCCCAGCAGTCGGCGCTGATTGTCACTCGGATGGATTCGCTGACGCACAGTCCTGATCCGAATAGCACTCAATTTTGCTTCACGCCTCAAGGCGGAAATGGCAGTGAATTTGGCAACATCGCCGTCGGACTCTTCGGTCCGGATGCCATCAATGGCTACATCCGCGAAGATGAAAATAACCCCGCCGCAGGTCACCGCCGTTGGATTTTCTACAATGAATCCACAAACTTCGCCACAGGTGATATCCCGCCGAATGGCAGTCGACGCGCCTCGAATAGTCTTTATGTGTTCCAGCGCCCCGCCGAGCTAGCAACCCAAACGCCTCAGTTCGTGGCTTGGCCTTACGCTGGAAAATTTCCGCGTCAACACAGCACCGAATACTGGTCGCTGTCGTATCCTAAAGCGGACTTCGCGAATGCCACCGTCACGATCACCAAAAATGGTCAACCCGTCACGGTCGATTCGATCAACCGCGAAAGTGGATTTGGCCACAGTAGCATCGTCTGGCGCGTCAAAAGCATTCGCGCGGACAAACTTGAGGATGACGACTCCACTTACAAGGTGACCGTGGGAAATATCGGCGGCGGTGGTCCCACTTCATACACTTACGACATAACGTTTTTTAACGCCAATCACCTCGATAGCCCACCTACTCTGAGTGGCTCTGACATCGTTTCTCCCGGTGGATCACGACAGCTTTCTATTGGCGGCATCGACATCGCCGAGGAATACCGCTTGCGCGTTGGGAAAAAATCCCCACTCGCACCAACGGTCGTCGAGGGCGCGGAGGACGCCACGCAATCTTGGATCATCCCAGGACCCGCTACAGGACCGAATTACCAAGTTCGCTCGACCACCTATCGTCGTGCTGGCCTCAAATCGCTGAACGTTGCCTTCACGGAAGGCACCCAAAAGGAACAATGGATTGAGTTCAATCGCATCTTTTATCCCAAGGCTTCTGCGAAAATCCATTTCTACCGCCGCCTCAGTTTTATGAATTCGATCACCACATTTGCCGCTCAATACTGCGTCAATGATGATGGTCGCTGGATTGATATCCCTGGTTCTGCTGCTGCGGGAACAACGAGCCTATCGAAGCCTGTCGAAACGAATACGGCGTTCAGCGCTTTGCTCAGCTATGACTTGCCCGCTGCCACGATTGGCAAAGCCACACGAATTCGTCTGGTGCTGCGCAAGGAAGAACACATCGAGGATCCAAACAATCTCAATAAGTTCGTCTTTGTCACGAATCAGCCCAATACCGCTTCTGGAGCTTTCGTCGATGACGTCACGTTTACCAATATGGATTGGCTCAGCAAGGAAACCATCAAAGTTCTCTCCAAAGACGCCACATCGGTTGCGTTTGATGCCACCGCCGCAGGGGAAGCACTGGTTAGTGGAGCAACGTATTCGCTCCGACTCCAACCACGAGTGGGAAAACTGTGGATGACCACCAGTGAAACGAGCGAAATCACTGTGTCCAGCAACCGGGCGCCGACTCTTCAACCCATTACAGGCCCCATTGTCGTCTCCGAAGATGCCGATACACAAGACCTTACCCTCACGGGTATT
Source organism: Verrucomicrobiota bacterium (assembly GCA_004293285.1). Classification (GTDB taxonomy): domain Bacteria; phylum Verrucomicrobiota; class Verrucomicrobiia; order Verrucomicrobiales; family Akkermansiaceae; genus UBA956. The sequence continues at coordinate 6,987 of RDYF01000075.1, forward strand.
TCCGCAGGCCTTGAGGAAGTTCAAACTCTCACCATCACTGCCACATCGAGCAATCCTACGCTCATCCCTCATCCAACCATCTCTTACACCAATCCTAACAGCACAGGCATCTTGCGCTTCAAGCCCAATGCCAATTTGTCAGGAACTGCGACGATTACGGTTCAAGTCAGCGATGGACAAGCGACCAATAGCACCACCACTCGCTCGTTCGAGATCCAAGTGCAACCCACTAATGACGCTCCTACCATCGCAGCCATCGCCAACCGGACGATCAATGAAGACCTTTCCACGGGAGCGATCGCATTTACTTTGCTCGACATTGATAGCCCTGTTGCCAACCTCCGCGTGTCGGCGTCGTCAAGCAATTCGGAACTTGTCCCCGCTTCGGCGATGACCCTCGCCGGAACAACTGCGAGTCGCTCGATTGCCATCAAGCCCAGTGCCAACCGCTTTGGCACCGCGACCATCACACTCACTGCGACGGATGGCTCTGCTTCGAGCACCACCAGCTTTGTGCTCACGGTCAACCCTGTGAATGATCTTCCCACACTGGACCTTATCGCCAATCGCATCATGGCCGAGGACTCTCCCGAACAAAGTGTCGACCTCGCCGGAGTGTCTGCCGGACCATGGGAAAATGACCAACCTCTCAGCATTACGGCGATTTCCAGCAATCCTGCCATCATTCCTAATCCTGTCGTGAATTACTCACCCGGTAGCACCAATGGCTCGCTGTCTTTCACTCCACGGCCCGATGCCTTCGGCACGGTCACGCTAACAGTCACTTTGCGCGATGGGCAGGCGACGTTGAACAATGTCATCCGCAAATTCACTGTGACTGTCACCGCGGTCAATGACTCTCCCTCGGTCTCTTCGATCAATTCCCTTACCATCCCCGAAGATACTCGCTCGGCTCCGATTCCTTTTACCATTTTTGACCGCGAAACAGCTGGTGCCAGCCTGCGCATCAATCGCATTTCGTCGAACCCCACGCTGCTCCCCGCTGCGACAGGGATCTCTGTTGTAGGCACGGGAAATAATCGCACGCTGATCCTGGCTCCGGCCCTGAATCAACATGGCACGTCCCAGGTCACGATCGAAGTCAGCGATGGATTGATCACGGTGCGCACGATTTTCACTCTGACTGTTGAATCGGTCAATGATGCTCCCACCTTGGCCGTCATCGCCAATCCTGCGGCGATCAATGAGGACGCACTGATGCAAAGCCGACCTCTCGCGGGCATTGGCACCGGAGCTGTAAATGAAGCGCAAACGCTGCTTGTGACGGCGACTTCGAACAATCCGAATCTGATTCCGAACCCCACGGTCAATTACCAGTCTCCCAACGCCACCGGCTCGCTGACTTATGCACCCGTCGCGAATGCTTCTGGCACGGCCATCATCAGCGTCACCGTCAGTGATCAACAACAAATCAATTCTTCCGTCACTCGTACGTTCACAGTCATTGTGCGACCTGTCAATGATGCCCCTACCATCAGCCCTGTCCAGCCCGTCAATCTCACACAGAGCACTAGCAGTGGGCCCATCGGCTTCACGGTGAATGATCAAGAATCGCTCGCCGAAACTCTCCGCGTCACGGCCGCGAGCAATAACACCACACTGCTTCCGGCAACCGCCATGGTTCTCGGTGGTATAGGAGCCAATCGCACGATCACACTCAACCCTGTCGCCAATCGCACGGGCACAGCTGTCGTCACGTTGACCTTAACCGATGGTGTCGCCACCACGCGCTCGACCATCTCAGTCACAGTTTCCGCAAGCATCCCTGGTCCTTCCATGCTGCTCGCCGCGGCAGCCCCCAATGAGAGGATGACCATCACGCAAGAAGGAGCCGATGGATTGCCGTATTGCATTGAATACCAACCCACTATTGCGCAGATTTTTTATCTCGATGCCCCAAGTCCTCTGTTCGACGAGATCGCACTCACGCTCACGATCGATTTACCGAATTCGGAAATTTCCGACCAATACTGCTACCGCGCGGAGTATTCGGATGACGGAGAAACCTGGTTCGCCGATGGCGTCACGCAACAACGAACGGCCGATGGCCTGACAGCTACCGCACCACGTGGCGATGCCAACCAGCGCCTGCTGCGCTGGAAGGTCACGAGCGCTCAACCGTAATAAGCCAGAACCGGGGTTGTGCGATCAAAACTCGCAGGACCCCGGCGTTCTCGCAAAGGGAATCACGTCGCGAATGTTACTCATGCCCGTGGCAAACATCAACATGCGCTCGAATCCCATGCCGAATCCCGCATGTGGTACGCTACCGTATCGACGCAAGTCGACATACCACCAGTAGTCCTCTGGAGAAAGCTGATGATGCTTCATGTTTTCTAACAAAACATCCAAGCGCTCTTCGCGCTGACTACCGCCG
>RDYF01000076.1 GCA_004293285.1 Verrucomicrobiota bacterium
CCCGCGAGAGGCGTCTCGTGATGGCCGCGTTGTGCCTTCAGACGGGTCGCCTCGGCGAGCAAGTGTTCGATGGTCGCGGCGTCCAGTTCTTCGATCGAGAGGAGATGTTGCATCGTTAGTGAGGAGTCAGAGATTGAAAGGTGTCGTGAAGGATCTGCAAAGCACTGCGGATTTCATCGCGCGATACATTGAGTGGTGGCAAGAAGCGAACGACATCAGGACCTGCGGGAACGGTGAGCAGGCCACGTTGCATCAGTTCACTGACGATCACTTGCGCGGGTGTTTTGCCTTCGATTTTTGGCACAAGATCGGCGTTCAGGACAAAGCCTAACAGCAAGCCCATGCCGCGCAATTCTTGGAGCATGGGAAAATGCCAATGAGCGATTTCCTGGCGGATCAGCTCTTCCATCGCGAGCGCATGTTGCGACAAATCATCTTTCACAATCACCTCCAGCACGGCGAGAGAGGCCGCGCAGGCGAGGGGATTGCCGCCGTAGGTGGAGCCGTGGGAGCCCGGATTCATCAGCGAACTGAGGGCGCGCGTGTCATCGATCAAGCGATCGGAGATCCAAAAAGAGCCGATGGGAAAACCACCGCCCATGCCTTTGGCCCACGAAATGCCATCGGGCTGAATCTCAGGAGCCATGCGCCGCCAAGCCATCAGATCGCCACAGCGACCGAAGCCCGCTTGCACTTCATCGAAAAACAACAAGAGGTCATGTTTTTTCGCCAACGCCGCAGCACCCCGGAGAAATTCAGCCGTGGCCGCATGCACGCCTCCTTCGCCCTGAATCGGCTCTAACAAAATCGCGGCAGTGCTAGGAGAAATCGCGGCTTCTAGTGCAGCGAGATCATTGAAAGGCGCGTAGCGAAAGCCGGGCAGCAGCGGGTCAAAGCCTTCGTGGATTTTTTTCTGCGCCGTGGCCGCCATTGAGCCTAGCGTGCGACCGTGGAACGACTGAGTAAACGTAATGACTTCAAAGCGCGGTGAGCCATCGGCCTGCGGGCGGGCGTGGCCAAAGCGACGCGCGGTTTTGATCAAGCCATCATTGGCTTCCGCGCCCGAGTTCGAGAAAAACACCTTGCCGGGGAGTTGGACATGATCCTCGACAATCGTCCGCGCCAGTGCGGCCTGTTGCGGAATCTGATAGAGATTCGAGCAATGCATCAGCGTGCGGGCTTGCGACTCGATGGCTGCGGTCAGCGCAGGATGGCAGTGTCCGATCGAGCAAACCGCGATGCCCGTGCAAAAATCCAAGTAGCGTCGGCCTTGATCATCCCAGAGGTAAGAGCCTTCTCCTTTGACCGGTACAAGCGGGAATCGACCGTAGGTCGGTAACACGAATTGAGTAAAATCAGCGTTGGTGCTCATCAGGGAAGCGCGGACCGTAGCAGAAAAATTGGCGGGGGGGGGAGTTGGAACGAGCAATCCCTTTGCGTGCTTGTTTCTTGATGATATTCGTAGGCCTCATTGCTCGTTACTGGAAGAACAAGCATCAATCATCAGTTCGTTCGTCACTTTTCTGGATCCGCTCCAGAGCTTCGCTCCAGCTCATTGGTAAAGAAGAAAGCGGTCGAGTAACTGTAACAAATCGCGCCTTTTGCGAAGTTTGTCGGCTATTTTGAACGGCGGCTCGGTGAGTGCGTGACTTCGCGAATCCATCTCGCGCTGCTTCGTCCACCCATGCCGTCTGCGTCCATGCCTTGTTGCCGATGAGTTGAAATTTGTAACTGTAACCTAACAAACCTGGCTGACGGGGGAGTTCGGAAAGCACAGCTCTGGTGTCACGGAAAAATGCTTTTCGCTGTCCCGGTTTGTGCTCGACTCCGCTAATGGTAACAATCACCGGATGATCGGGTGCGAGAGATCCGCTCTTTGCGAGCCTCGTGAGCCGGTAGGGCGCTGTGTAGGTGCACGCTGCGAGGAACCCCAGGAGACTCAGGACAAAAATCGCTAATAGGAAATATTTCATACAATCAACGTTTTGATTTTGTTTCTGCTTTCTTTTTCAGTTCGATGAGAAAGGTCTCGTGTAAACCATGCAGCTTCGAGGGAATGAACCATTTCTGCATGGTTCCGAGAAAGCCGTTGAATGACTCATCGGTAATTACACGACAGCCATTCTCGGTCGGAAGAATCAACCAGGCGTGGTAGCCTTGGATCATGGTCTTGCGGCTTTCCCAAGCAAGTCGGCCATAAGGCGCGAACTCTTTGACGTGCGATTCGAAACGTTGCCCCATCGTTTTCCAGGTAAAAATGGCATCACCGGATAGCTTGCCCTCGTCAGAGGTTTTCACCATGATATCGCTCGCTCCGATATACCAATTGGACCAATCTTCAGCATGGATGATCAGGTCCCAAACGACCTTGGGCGGCGCTTCGATCTCGATCTGGTTGTGAACAAAAAACGCCGATGTCGATGGTTCGTATTCAGTAGGCCAATTGATTTTTTGAGTCGAGGCTTTGGCTTTCGTTTCTTGGATATAGGTTTTGGTTTCGTGAGGCAGGCTGCCACAACTGTTGAGTGTGAATAGCGTAAGGCTGATGAGGCTGATGGGGTAGATGTTCATTTCGTTTTGTTAGTTGATTGATGGGAGATTCAGGTTGCAGGTTATTTTCCTGCCCAGCCGCCGCCTAGGGCTTGAGCTAGGGTGGTGAGGGAGATGCGTTGTTGGGCTTGGACTTCGGCCAAGGCTAGCTGGATTTGTAGGGCTTCGCGCTCGGCGTCGAACACTTCGAAGTAACTGGTGAGGCCTTTTTGGTGGCGTTCATGGGTCAGTTTCAAGGTCTCTTGTGAGCTTGCGTAGGCTTGTTCCAAGGCGGTGCTGGATTTGGTGAGGCCTTTGAGATCGACGAGGGAATCTTCCACTTCGCGGAGGGCGATGAGGAGGGTTTGTTGGTATTGGGCGAGCGCTTCTTCATAGCGGCTGCGGGCGGCTTGGTAGTTGGCTTTGTGGGCCCCCCCGTTGAGAATGGGGGTGGCGATGTTAGCACCCAGGGAGAGGATGCGGTTTTGCAGATCGAGGAATTTGGTGAGGTCGAGCGATTCGAAGCCTGCGGTGGTCTTGAGCGTGAAATTGGGGTAGAAGGCGGTTTCGGCAATGCCGATGTCAGCGTTCGCGGCGCGGAGTTGTTGCAGGGCGGCACGTACGTCGGGGCGGCGGCATAGGACTTCGGCCGGCAGCCCTGGGCGTATGATGGGCAGGGTGCGTTTCGCGACTTTTTGCTGGATGTGAAAAAGGTTCGGCGCGCGACCGCATAAGACTGCGAGGGCGTGTTCGGTCGAGCCGCGTTGGCGCTCGATGTTGGCGATGTCATTTGCCAGAAGTTCGAGTTGGGTTTGGGCACGTTTGACTTCGATTCCGTTGGCAAGGCCGGCGGTGGTTTTTGATCTTTGTAAACTGAGGGACTCTTCTCGGCTTTTGCGGGTGTTAAGCAGCACAGCATGTTGCTCATCGAGACCGCGCAGGAGGAAATATTGTCGGGCGACTTCAGCTGCGATGCCTAGGCGTTGTGCGTCGAGCAGGGCTTCTTGCGCGGAGCTACGTGAGGATGACGCCTCGACGGCGCGCTTGTTGCGTCCCCAGAGATCAAGGTCGTAGGCGAGATCGAAGGTGCCGCGGTAGCGTTGTTGTTCGAGCGGGATGCTGACTCCGGGCGGGAGGTTGGCTCCGAGAGAGTCTTGGGATTGCCTTGCAATGCCGGGGGAGGCTAACAAGTCGAGCGTGGGAAAGAGTTTCGCCCTGTCGGCGCCGACGAGGGCGCGTGCCGTGTTGACACGCGATTTTGCAGCGGCGATGTCGTTGTTCGAGGCGAGTGCTTGATCGATGAGGCGGTTGAGTTCGGCATCATCGAACGAGCGCCACCAGGTGTCGGGTAGAGTAGCGGATTTCTCCGAGTTACCTTGTTTCCAGTTTCTGGCACTGGGATTTTTCGGAGGAGTAAAATTGGGTCCGACGGTGCAACTGCTTAGGATCAGTGCCGCAGTCAACAGGCGAATGCAGGGTGTTTTCATGAGTCGGATTTGCGGGGATGGGATTCGATAAAGACGTCCATTTGTTGGCCAATAAAAAGGCGATCATCGGGATTTTTGAGTCGGAAAATGGCTTGTAAGACGCGTGTGTCTACGCGCTCGGTAGAGTCACCTGTTAGGGATTTTTTCGGGATGACGAGCGGCTCGTAGCGGACGAACTGGAGTTCGTACTTTCGTTCGGCATCACCGCGCGGGGAAGCGATGGCTTTTGCTCCGGGCTTGAGACGGGCAATCTCAAATTCATCGATGTCGGCACGCAGGTGGAGTGGATCAATGGTTCCGACGATAAGACGCGGGTCGTTGGAGGAGCCGCCTTCTATGAACTCGCCTTCGCGCACACGGACTTGCAGGACTGTGCCATCGATGGGCGAAGTGACGGTGCTGCGGGTGATTTCGGTTTCCACGGTTTCCAGCTCGGCTTGGGCGAGGGCGATCGTGGCTTGAGATGTGGCGAGTTGCGCTTCGAGTCGGGCGCATTCGGAGGCGCGGTCGTCGCGCTCTTCGGTGGCGAGGGCGCGGGGGTCGGTGAGGGAATTGGCGGATTTTAGGCGGCGCCGAGCTTGATCTAACAGAACGGCGGTGGTTCGGCTTTCGGCGGTGGCTTGGGCGATTTTTGCAAGGGCGGTTTTTCGCTGGGCGGAGAGATCGCGGGTATCGAGACGAAAAAGGACTTGGTCTTTGGCGACTTTATCGCCCGCGATGACGTTGACCTTCGTGACCACGCCGATGCGATGGCTGCCGATGTGTATGCTTTCTGAGCTGGGTTCGATGAGGCCAACGGCGGCGATCGTGTGCGCGAAACTAGTGCGCGGAGGCGCTTTTGGTGGATCGGTAAGTACGCGTTGAGGATGGCTCTGTGCGATAGAAACCGCTGCGTAAACCAGACAGATGCCGGCGACGGTGGGCAGAATGAGACCTTTGATTTTCATGAGGGATTCGTGGTGTTAGATTTGATTTCCGGGAGATTCGATGTGGGTGATGACACCATCGTCCATGTGGGCGATGCGGTGGGCGAAGCGGAAAACGCGGTTGTCGTGCGTGACGACGACGACGGCGCGGTCTGGATGAACGGCGGCGGAGGAGAGCAGCTCCATGACGGACTCGCCACTCTTGTGGTCGAGCGCTGCGGTGGGTTCGTCGCAGATGATGAGGCGCGGCTCGTGGACAAGAGCGCGGGCGAGGGCGACGCGTTGCTGCTGCCCGCCGGATAGAAGGCGCGGAGCGGCATCGGCGCGATTTCCAATGCCCAGTGCGCCGAGAAGCTCAGTTGCTTTTTTCACGGCAAGCTTGCGGTTCATGCCAGCGGCCAGTAATGGCACGGCCGCATTTTCCGCTGCGGTGAGCGAGGGCAGCAGATGGTATTGCTGGAAAACAAAGCCCAAGTGGCGGCGGCGAAACAAGATCTGATCCCGTGCCGAGAGGCTGCAGAGCGATTCGCCGAAGAGACTGACGCTGCCGGCATCGCTAGCCAATAAGCCCGCGATGATGGAAATCAGCGTGGTTTTTCCACAGCCGGATGGACCGACGAGAAAGGTCATTTCGCCCTGTGCGGCGGCGAAATCGACACCACGGAGAACCTTAGTACGAGTTTCCCCTTGGCCGAAGGATTTTTCGATTTGTTGGCAATGGACGGCATTCATAAGAGTCGATTTTTCAGGAGCGAAAGACCTCAGCAGGTTGGAGACGGATGACGCGCATCAGACCTGCCGAGCTAGCGAGTGCGATAATCAGTAGCATGAAGGCGGCGACGCCGACGGCGGATTCCCAGAAAAAAATGAAGTGTCGCAACTGAATCACAAGCGACGAGATATTGAAAAAGGTAGCGGATAGTGCGGTGCCGATGCTAACACCGACAAACCAGACAAGGGACGATTGGAACAAAACCATTCCGAGCATCGAGCCATTCGTCACGCCAATGGCTTTGAGTGCGCCGAATTGTTTGAGATTTTCGAGAATGAAAAGATAGAACGTCTGCCCTGTAACAACGAGACCCACGATGATCGACACCACCACGGTGATGCCGAAGTTCACGGGAATTCCGGTATTTTTCAGATAGTAGACGACCGATGCTCTTTGAAACTGTGATGTTGTGAGAGCCATCAAACCAGTTTGTTCGGCGATCCGTGTGGCAAGTTCATCAGGGCTCGTCCCAACTGTTGGTCGGACGAGGACGAAGGACAATTGCTGACGTTGCCTGCCTTGGAAAGTCAGTGCCTCCGTATAGCGGGCATGGATCAGTGGAAAGGTGGTAAAAGCGGGTAATGCATCCGAGATCCCGACAACTTTGACTCGCTGATCATTCAGTTCGAGTTCTTGTCCAAGCTTCAACTCCTCCCCGGGGAACAGCAATAGATATCCCGCTTTGTCGAGAACGATACAATTCGGTTTCCATAAATCCTGCCAATTTCCGAGAATCATATTTCTTGGGGCTCCTAGCAAAGTGGCATCGTCCAAACCTAATACCGAACATGCGGCAAACTGCCCTTTGCGAGTTTTGGCGATGGGCAAGCCTTTGAAAATTCTGACTGCGTAGTCGACCCCGCTCACGCCACGCACCTTCTGTAAATCTGATTCTTGGAGCGCCTTGGTCTGATCGAAATACTCTGTCTTTGGTGCCATTACCCAGACATCGGCATCTGTCACGTCGCGGATTTGATTCCCCGCACGTTTCATGAGGTTCGAAAAAATCGATGTTTGATTCTGCAGTAGAAACGTAGAAAACGCGACCGCGAATAACAGGCCAATATACTTCGCTCGATCGCCGATTAACATCTGGAATGCAACGTAGGTCATAAAATATTATAAGTTCATTTTTTGACTATTGGTCATAAAAAGGGAAAAATTTTTTAGGGTCTATTCAGCCAATCGGCTTCAGGGAAAATTTCATCACGAATTCTTCGGTCAGTGGCAGCGTAGTCGTAATCGGCGAAGAGCGCGTTCCAGCGAAAACCATCAAGCAGCACATCTTGATTTTGTCGCACGATGAGAATTGGGTCCTCGATTCCTGCTAACAAGTGCATTTCAGGGATCTGCGACATCACGTGGCTTCCCATGGTCACAGAAGCCATGGCGAGGGCGATATGCTCCGCTGAAATAGGGCCGCGGGGTAAGTCTCCCGATTCGAATCCATGGTGAACTACTTCCACCAAGGCTCGAAAGGTGCGCCCTCCTTGAAAAGAGTTCTCCATACGTCTTTTTTCTGATGCTTTTTCCCAGAAAGATGTCGATTTGATCAACATTTCTACGTTAAAGTAATCGGGATAAGCCACCATGAAATGGCAACAGGCGAAACCTATGGCTCGTGCTCGTTCTCGGGATTTCCCCTTAAATCGAATCGCCCTCTCGAAAAGATTCGCTCTCTCTCTCAATGCCGAGGTGGCCACTGCAAGGGCTAAGTCTTCCTTGGATTCGAAGTGCAGATAAATCGTGCCTTTTGAATACTCAATGGACTTCGCCAAATCATCCAAACTAAACCCTTGAAAACCTTGTTCTAGGAGCAGTCGCTGCGCATGCTCAATGATCAGCGCTTCACGCGCGATCCGTTCACGCTCTTTACGACTGATTGTTCCTGCTGACATCGAAGTCACTGTAACAAAAAATGACCAACAGTCAAATATTTTTTTTGAGTGTCGTAAATGAGGCCGAATCTCAAACTTTGAGTTTATCGGAAACAGTTTGGCCGCCAAGACGTGTTCGACGAGTGCTGCTCCGTAGCGTTTGACCCACAGGAAGTCTTTGAGCGAAGTATCCTGCTTGAGTCGAGAAGCCATAACGCACGAGCTTTGGCAAAGCGTTGGAAGTCATCGATATACTCGCTGCCACAAACCATGACTGCTAGTGCTGTGAAAATGATCTCGCCATGGTCATCGCGCAACTGGCAACCTTGGAGTGCATCGCCTAGCGTCTGGAAAACTCCACTCAATCTCGTCGTTTGTTGCGCATCATTCGGGAATAATAGAATCCTACATATGGTGTAGAAGGAAAAGATTAAGAAATCGATACCACGATCGAAACTAAGGGAGTTCTGCAAAGTGCGGGCGTCTTCCCCATTCACTCACTCCATTGACAAGCTCTATTTCATTTGATTTCAAGCAGTGTTTTCGCGTCATCCAGCACGGAAACAGTTCTGGATTTTGGGGTGACGGAGAGTTCGGTGATTTTGCCTTGGCGGACCTTGGCGCTGATGATCGTGCGGTGGGGGGCGTGGAGTTTGAAGTCGCAATCCCAGTCTTTGGGCCATGCGGGTAGAAGGACGATGCGATCGCCAATGGTTTGCATGAGCATTTCTTGCAATCCGATCATGCCCGATCCGCCCCAGTTGTGATCTGGCACCCAATCGTGTCCCGGGCCCCAGAAAGTAGGGAATCGGCGAGGGGAGTCGTCGAGCTTGCGGGTATTGAAGTCGGCGGCTTCTTGGGTCATGCCCATGCGAGCAAAGAAAATGCCGTTTTGGTGCCAACTTTGGACCAAGTCTTTGCGAAAGGTGCCATGCTTCCAGCTATTGCGGAATACTTCGAGGTCATCTCGACCTAGTGCAAATCGATTGAAAGGAAAAAGAGGATAGAACTGCGGGCATTCGAAGTTTTGCACTTTTAGCCATTTTTCGGCCGGCTTGATGATGCGATCGCCTTTGACTTCGCCGAAGGAGAATTCGGGCAGTCGCTGCTTGAATTCACGATAGTAGTTTTTTTCCGCAGGCGGAACTAGGGCATCGTCGAGCTCGAGCAAGCCATCGAGGCACGCATGCAGACCCGCGATGAGGTCGGTTGGATTTTTCGCGGCGCGATAAGTTTCGCAGGAGGTCGACGGAAAAATCACCAGCTTACCTTGGTCGTCGAGGGTTTTGCCATTGCGCATCTTCTGGCGGAGTTGGTAATGCTCATCAAAAAATCGCACTGAGGCTCGGATCAGCGGCAAGTAGCGGGAGAGGTCCGAGCCAAAGAAGCGATGGTGTTCGAGTGCGAGATACGACATTTCCAACTGCGACTCATAGTGATAGGAGACATAGGCATTGGCTTGTTCGCCGCGCTCGACGAGGCTATTCGGGCCAAAAGCGCCTTGGATACGAGGGTCGCCAAAAGGCACTTCCTTGCCTCGCTGGCGTTTCTTTGCTTGCGGCTCGGGCCAACCCCAGCCGGCAGAAATGGGCAAGCCGAAATTTTCCAATTGTTCCGCAAAGAGGGCTCCTTCGTGTTGGTAGTAGGTTTTCACTCGAGCAATGGCGCTGGGCAGCGCGCGGAGGTAAAATTCCAGCTGCGGTTTGACGAGCTCGTAGTCTCCTGACTTGAGCATGGGCCAGTGCACCAGTCGTTGATTTTGCGCAGTAAAGCTGCCGCCTCCCCAAGCACGCCAGTCGGGATCCAGACTCGGGTGTTTTCCGGCAAGGGAAGGGTCGAAGGTGAACTGGCCTCCATTGAATTTCGTTGGATATTCCCCAAAGGCATTGCAGGCGAGTTGATAGCGGAAGAGTTGATAATTGCGACCGATGCGCCAAGCGCGGTTTTTGGGGTCGGGCTTCTCGGGGTGTATGACCAAATGACTGCGGTTCCAAAAATCATGCCACCAGCGTTGAGAGCTGGCACGGGCTGCGGCGAGAGTGGGGAGTTTTTGGATTTGTCGTTTGAGCCCCTCGCGCCAAGCAGCGAGCGTAGGTGTCTGAGCGATGTGACTGATGAGTTCGATGTGGTGATTTTTGCGCGCTTCGCAGGAGCGCAAATTCCATGCGGTAAAAGGAGTGGCTTGGTAGCGGCCGGTGCTTGTCCCAGATGCGACAAAATTTTCGCCCCGTACAATGCCGCCAAATGTTCGCCCGCGCTGGGTGTTGACGATTTGATCGCGCACGGAGCTCAGTCCTTGCTGGCGAATGGTGTAATCGATCAATAGCTTGTCATCGCGATTGCGGTGGAAAAAATAGACATTGTTGCCAGCGAAGTCGATCTCATCACGGAAGCGCGTGACTTTGCCTGGGTAGCCGTCCCAGCCTAGGCAGGCAAAGCGTGGGCGCGCGACGTCATCCGGCAGATCGCGGTCTTCGACGCGCCAATTTTCGTAAGAAGCCGTCGCGTGGATGGGTTGGTTGGCTTCGATTTCTAGATGAACAGCAGGATGAAAGACGTCGACCCATACCAGCACCGTAGTACGAAGTCCGTCTTTTTCTCCGGTGATGGCGACGTGGCCATGACGCAAAATCAATTCTTGGCGAAACGTTGTTCCTTCGTCAAAAGGATTGGGCGTGAGTCGAACGCGCAGACGACCTAGCTTGAGGTATTGATTGTTTTCGTCAAAGGCTCCACTGCGCTGGATATAGCAGAAAAGATCGCCTTTTTCGACCCATACATTCAATCCTGTATCGCCGCCGCCGCAGGGCATCGATGCCGCCGAGTGGGAGCTGGGGCTGTCCCATCGCACTTGGTAGGGAGTTAACCAGGAAAGTTCATCGGCCTGAGCGACCAAGCCGTTCGCAGCCATGAGCAACAAGCAGGAAAGAAATCGGGAAAGTGGGGCAATCAGCATAGGAGTGATGCTTGATCACGTCCGGTCGATCGTCATTTTGTCGTAGGTATTGCTGTTTGCTTG
>RDYF01000175.1 GCA_004293285.1 Verrucomicrobiota bacterium
GTGAGAGTCGTTTTACCCGAAGATTCAGGGCCGAAGATTTCCACGATACGGCCGCGGGGGAAACCACCGACGCCGAGGGCTCGGTCGATCAGCAAGTTGCCAGTGGGGATGACTTCGACATCCATGCGGCGGTCATCGCCCATGCGCATGATGGCGGCTTCGCCAAATTCCTTTTGGATGTGCGAGATTGCTGCGTCGAGATTGCGCTTACGGGCTTCGGCCATTTTATCGGCCCCGGATTCGGTAGGTGTAGATTTCGCTGCCATGAGATGGATGGTGTTGACGAGGGCATTTTCGGATCAATTGCAAAATTGTCAACAAAAAGATGTTCGGTTGAACAAAAAAGTGACTTCTGTGGAAAGCGGTCGGAAAACAGCGGGAGGGGGGGATGTCACTCAAGAGCAATCTGGCTTTTGGGAGGAGGGAGATTTTTGGCTGAACTGGAGGAGAGTAATTCTTTGTAAAGGTGATGATTTAGCAGATATGCGACATCATTTTTTCAAAATGTTACCATGCGAGGACTGACCCCGAAGGCTTGTTTTGACAGGTGGGGGGAATTGCGGTTAGTTGCGGGCATGATTTGGCGAGCAGCGGCATGGGTGTTATGGGGGATGGGTTTTGGGTTACTTCATGGAGCAGATTTGGTGAGCACCTTTGTGGCGACTGATTTGCGTGATCCGATGGAAATCAGTCTGTCGCCGAATGGTGATGTGTATGTGGTCGAGCGTGAAGGTCGGGTGCTGCGTGTGGTTCCAGAGACTGGAGCGATGTTCGTGATCGGGCAAGTGCCTGTGACGGCGCTGCGGGCGTCCGATGCGCAGAGTCCTTGGGCACGGGAGGATGGTCTTTTGGGGATTGCGCTGGATCCGAACTTTTTGAACAACCAGCTGATGTATCTTTACTACAGCGCCCCGGATCAAATGCTCAATCGCTTGTCGCGCTTTGCCCTCAAAGAGGGGCAGCTGGATTTATCATCCGAAAAAATTTTGTTAGAAATTCCGACAGATCGTCGAGATCGCGTTTGTCACCAAGGCGGTTCCTTGGCTTTTGGTCGGGATGGTTTGTTGTATTTGACAACGGGCGACAACACCAATCCCTTCGAGAGCGATGGGGTAGCGCCGATTGATGATCGCGAGGGTAGAGAACATGCGAATGCGATGCGCAGTGCGGGGAATGCCAACGATCTGCGGGGCAAAGTGCTGCGCATTCGTCCGACTGCGGATGGATATGCGATCCCGGAGGGGAATTTGTTTCCTGTTGGGACGGAAAAAACGCGACCTGAAATTTACGTGATGGGGTGTCGCAATCCATTTAGGATGTCGATCGACCCCAAGACTCAAACGGTGTATTGGGGCGAAGTGGGTCCTGATGCGGCGAACGACACCGCCAAAGGTCCTGCGGGGCATGATGAAATCAATCAGGCGAAAAAAGCGGGGAACTTTGGATGGCCTTTTGTCATTGCGGACAACAAGCCCTATGCGATGGTGAATTTTTTGGATGGGTCGATTGGGGCAATGATCGATCCTCAAGCGCCAAAAAATCCCTCAAAAGCCAACACGGGCCTCGCCGATCTGCCGCCGGCGCAGAGTGCATTCATTTGGTATCCCTATGCAGCGAGCGAGAAATTTCCGCTGCTCAACGTCGCTACAACGTCTTGGCTCAGGAAGACGATCGCAGTTTGATCACCTACGACTGGATGCGCAATAAGGCGTGGAAAGTGAAACTGGACGATCAGGAAAACTTCGTAAAAATGGACGTGTTGATGGAAGGCTTGCAACATCCTATGGACATGGAAATGGCAGCGGATGGTAGCATTTTTCTGCTAGAATATGGATCGGAGTGGTATTTCAACAGCAACGGTAGGCTGCGCGTCATCACGCCATCCGCTGGAGGTCCGCTGCCAAAAATCGAAATCGCCGATTTGGGGAATCGAAGCTACGAAGCTCGCGTAAGCGATGTCGATAGAGCGCAATGCGAAGTCATGTGGTATGGCACCAAAGGTCAAAAAGACGTAGAGCTTGGCAAAGGTGCGACCTATCAGCTCAA
>RDYF01000176.1:0-1634 GCA_004293285.1 Verrucomicrobiota bacterium
AGCTCAGCGAGCGAAGTAGGATTCGATACCGATACCGATACCGATACCGATACCGATACCGATACCGATACCGATACCGATACCGATACCGATACCGATACCGATACCGATACCGATACCGATACCTATTTGGATTTGGATTTGGATTTCAGACTTTCAGACTTTCAGACTTTCAGACTTTCAGACTTTCA
This sequence comes from Verrucomicrobiota bacterium, assembly GCA_004293285.1. Lineage (GTDB taxonomy): Bacteria > Verrucomicrobiota > Verrucomicrobiia > Verrucomicrobiales > Akkermansiaceae > UBA956. Next base: position 192 of record RDYF01000176.1, read on the forward strand.
GACTCTCAACCTGCAACCCATAACTACGAAAGGCTGGATGAGAAAGAGGGGCTGGGAGGCGGGACACCTCCGCCACGGATGGGGAGGATTTTTTGAAAGGCTTGGCGCTTGGAAAGACGCCGCCACGGTGTGAGGTGGCGTGACTGGGTCAATATGGGAGATGGTTTTCTAGCGAAAATTTTAAGGGATTGCAAATCCCTTCTCCTTAGGCATTCTCTGTGAATTAGCATGTATGAAATTTGAACGATTGATTCCTCCCGCGTTGTTGTGGCGGCTCCAGAAAAAATCTCGTGCGGCCCATGAGACGCGGTTGTTTTCCGAGCTTTATGGGATTTTTCTTAAGCCGGGAGATTTGTGTTTCGATATTGGTGCGAACTTGGGGAATCGCGTGAGAAGTTTTGTGAAACTCGGCTGCAGAGTGGTTGCTCTCGAACCTCAAGCATACTGTTTTTCCCTGTTGCAGAAAGAATTTTCGGGACAATCAGATGTCGTGCTGATCCAACAAGCAGTTGGCCGTGAAACGGGCGAAAGGGAAATTCATGTTTCGCGAGATCATGTCTTGTCCTCGTTTTCTCAAGAATTTATCCAACAAACAACGGCCTCTGGTCGCTTTGCTCAGTCGTCTTGGAACGAGACGCAAATGTGCCAGATGACGACGATGGATCAGCTCATCGAGAATTACGGCATGCCTCGCTTTGTGAAGATCGATGTGGAAGGCTTTGAGCCAGAAGTTGTTAGTGGGCTGACTCAAGCTGTGCCGGCGCTATCGATCGAGTGGGTTCCCGAGATGCCTCACAACGCGCGCCGATGCATTGAGCATCTCGCATCGCTGGGCGACTATGAATACTGCGTAAGCTGGGCCGAAACCATGAAGCTGTCGGCGAAAGGATGGCGCAGCAAAGAATCCATTCTCCGCCTCATCGACGAGTTTGCCGGCGAAACTTTTCTTTTCGGAGACATCTATGCGAGGGTGAGGAAGGGTGAAGGGTGAAGGTCTGAAGGTCTGAAGGTCTGAAGGTCTGAAGGTCTGAAGGTCTGAAGGTCTGAAGGCGGTTGGCGGTTGGCGGTTGGCGGTTGGCGGTTGGCGGTTGGCGGTTGGCGGTGAAAGACAACTTTCGATACCGATACCGTTACCGATTTGGATTTTTAACCAGCAACCAGCAACCAGCAACCCAGAACTATGAAAGGCAAATGGGAACGTCAAACACTGAACTTCCAACGTCCAACTTTGAACATGTGGGAAAGACAGGGAGAGCCGTCGTCTCGGCGGCTTTGGTGTCACTGGTCACTGGTGTTCTGAGGGGATTATAGGCGCTTTTTCTGAGACAAGATGACAGGATTGGCAAGATGGGAGATGGGAGATGGGAGATGGGAGATGGGAGATGGGAGATGGGAGATGGGAGATGGGAGATGGGAGATGGGAGATGGGAGATGGGAGATGGG
>RDYF01000176.1:1656-2094 GCA_004293285.1 Verrucomicrobiota bacterium
TGTTGAAAAACGGCGAAGGCTTGTAGCCGTTTTGGACACGAGCAAAGCGAGGTGGCCCGAAGGGCCGAAGGCGCGGGCGGCGCGACTGAGTCAATTTTGGATTTTGGATTTCCGCAACCTGCAACTCGCAACTCGCAACCTGCAACCTGCAACCTGCAACCTGCAACCCAGAACTACGAAAGGCAAGAGGGGCTGGGAGGCGGGACACCTCCGCCACGGGGGGATGGTTTTTTTGAGGGGCTTGGCGCTCGGAAAGACGCCGCCACGCTGCTAAGTGGCCCGAAGGGCCGAAGGCGCGGGCCGCGCGCCTGAGTCAATTTTGAATGTTGAATTTTGGACTTTGAATATTGAATGTTATGGAAAAAATGAAACTTACTCATCCTGTTGCACCTTTTGATGTGCGTGCTGAATCCATGTTGCCTGCGGTTGGTGGGTTTC
>RDYF01000177.1 GCA_004293285.1 Verrucomicrobiota bacterium
AGCCATTATTTCGCACTCAGCGATCTGCAGCGCGATCAGATCGAGGACTATGCCCGACGCAAAAACATGAGCATCGAGGAAGTCGAACGCTGGCTTGGTCCGTGGCTCGGCTATTGAGGAAAAAAATTCTCCCTTTTTTCCGATCTTTCGCTAGTCTCCCCACCCGCCGCCATGGATTACACGACTCTGATCGAACAAAGAAAACAACGTTTCGCCGAACTGGAGCATGCCATCGGCGATCCCGATCTTTTTGCCGATCCAAAACGCGCCACGGAGACCTTGCGAGAGCATCGTCGACTCAAGGAAACGCTGCAAATCGCCCATCGTCTGGAGGAAGCCAAACGCCAACTCGAAGAAAACATCGAGCTTGCCAAAATGGATGATCCCGATCTGGCCGAAATGGCCGCTGCCGAAATTCCTTTGCTGGAAGAAGAAATTCCCCGCTTGAGCAGCGATCTCCAATACGCCCTGCTACCCGCCGATCCGAATGAAGATCGCGATGCCCTTGTCGAAATCAGGGCCGGTGCCGGTGGTGACGAAGCTTCTTTGTTTGCCGCCGAATTGCTCCGACTCTACCAACGCTATGCCGAACGTCGTGGCTGGAAAACCGAGCATCTCGAGTCCTCCCCCTCGGAAGTCGGCGGCTTTAAGGAAGTCATTCTCCGCGTCTCAGGCGATGAAGTTTTCCGCTTTCTGAAATACGAATCCGGCGTTCATCGGGTCCAGCGCGTTCCAGAAACGGAAGCACAGGGTCGAGTTCATACCTCCACCGTCACGGTCGCAGTCTTACCAGAAGCTGAAGAAGTCGATGTGCAACTCAATCCCAACGACCTCCGCATCGAAGTCTGCCGCTCGGGCGGTGCCGGAGGTCAGCACGTGAACCGAACCGAATCCGCCGTGCAGGTGTTTCACCTTCCCACCGGTCTTTACGTGCGTTGCGAAGACGGTCGTTCGCAAGGCAAGAACAAAGAAAAGGCGCTGCAAATCATGCGCACGAAGCTTTATGAAATGAAGCAGCGTGAAGTATCGGAACAATACTCCGAACACCGCCGTTCGCTCATCGGCTCGGGCGATCGCTCGGAGAAAATCCGCACCTACAATTTCCCGCAATCACGCATCACTGATCATCGCATCGGCTACACCGCGCACAATCTTTCTGCCGTCATGGATGGCGATTTGTTTGATCTTACCGCGGCGTTGCAGAAGGAAGAAATTGCCGAGCGTCTTGCCGAAGCGACCGCTCATTGAGGCATTAGCGGGAAACTTCTGTGCCGATGCCCGACTCCGTGAAAATTTCTAACAAAAGAGCGTGTGGCAGTCGGCCGTCGATGAAGTGAACTTTTCTGACACCAGCATTCAGCGCATCCATCGCACTTTTGATCTTCGGGATCATCCCGCCGGAGATCGTGCCATCGGCAATCATTTCATCGGCTTGCGCACGATTCACCGATTTGATCAAGGTCGAGGGATCTTTCGGATCGCGCATCAATCCTGGCACATCGGAAAGATAGACCAATTTTGCGACGCGCAGCTCTTTCGCCAGCGCCGCAGCAGCGAGGTCGGCATTGATGTTCAGCGGCTTGCCCGTCGCCAATTCGGCCGCCAAGGGAGAAATCACAGGAACGATGCCT
>RDYF01000023.1 GCA_004293285.1 Verrucomicrobiota bacterium
GTGGAGGAAATCTACTGCGACTTCGAAGACCCGCGTCGCTACAAAGAAGCGGCAGCGCTTTGCCCCAAAGTCCTCGCCGCAACCCCGCGCATCATCAAACCCGGGGAAGAGGGCTACCTCAAACTCATCGAACGCAGCGGCGTGGCAGGAGTTCTCGTGCGCAACCTCGCGGCGCTCGACTACTACCAACGTAGTAGTTTGCGTCAAGTCGGCGATTTTTCTCTCAACATCGCCAATCCTCTTAGCGCGCAGTTGTTGAGTGAGCACAGCTCTCTGGAACGGATGACGATTTCTTATGACCTGAACATCAGCCAGGTGTTAGAATTGCTCGCTTCGACACCGCCTTCTTGGCTGGAGCTGACGCTGCATCAACACATGCCGATGTTTCACATGGAGCACTGCGTCTTTTGCACCTTCATGTCGCCGGGTACCGACTATCGAAACTGCGGTCGACCCTGCGAAAAGCACGTCGTTCACCTGCGCGACCGCGTGGGTCAACTGCATCGACTGAGCGCCGATGTCGGCTGCCGCAATACCTTATTCAACGGTCGGGCGCAAACCGGAGCCCGCTATCTGCCCGCCTTATTGGCGCAGGGACTGCGGCATTTCCGCGTCGAACTACTCGCCGAATCGCGGAGTGAAGCCGAGCACAGCCTGCGGCTCTATCAAGAGCTGCTGCGCGGTCAGTGCAGTTCTGCCGCGCTGCAAGAAGAATTGGAAGTCGTCGAAAAGCTCGGAGTCACCGAAGGTACACTCCGAGCCTGACCGATTCCTGCGAAGAATTACTCTTCCTTTTCCATCCAAATCGGAGCGGTCACAAACCACACCAACGTTGCCGCCAGCATCAGGTTTTTCACCGTGTTCAAATCCTGAATGGATTTTGTCATAAACAGAATCGGGGGTCCGATCACGAGCGCCAACGAGGCGTAACCGACAAACATTGCAATTTTTTTCATGATCGTGAGAGATTAGGATTGAGCAGTTTTCAAGAACGACTTGGCGAGGACGACATAGAGCAATCCAGCGGAAATCCAGACAGGCAGGGTCATGTACGAGGGGAAGACATCGTGGAACTTGTAGAAATATCCACCCACCGCGACAGGCAGCAACCACGAAACCAGGGCGACAACGTTGAAGCTGCTGCCGGTTTTTTCGGCCCAGAAGCCGGGGAAGCCGAGGCGTTTCGAAAGCCAGAAGTCGACGAACAAAATGGCTCCTACAGGGGCGAGGATGGTGCCGTAGATGCCGACGAAGTCGAGCAGGGTCATGGCAAATTTCGGGCGGGGAACAGGCTTTGGAACGCCAGTCCGGCGCGATAGAGAGTCGGGTTGGCTGTCGTCCAGCCAGCAATGACCACGCAGATCAAACCGGGAATGCCAACGGCGTCATTGACCATGGTGCCGAGCGCAACGTTTTTGGCTTCTTCATTACTGCCCATTTGCTTGCCCCAATAGACCAGCAACAAAGCCGCGCAAAGCCAAGCGACGCAATGGCCGAGAAACATCCCCGAAGCCGAAGCCCAACCGCAGCTGGGTTTCTTGGCAAAGCGCAAGACGGAAAGATCGGCCATGCCCACGTGCATCGCACCATTGCAGAACCAAGCAAAGAAAAACACCGCCCAGAATCCCTTGGTGGCGATCACATCCTTGGCTGGTGTCAGAGCAGCGATGACGTCAGTCGTGTCCAATTTGCCCAGAATTACCAGCGCACTAGAAAGGAAGATCAAGAACATCCAGGGCGCAGCGATTTTACCGACACGAGCCACAAGTCCATAGCCTTTCATGGCAACGAATGTCATGGCGGCACCAATCAACACGACGAGCACACACCACGTGGCATTGGGAGGCATCGTGGTGGTGAAATTCACCGCTGAGACCGTGATCATCGAGCCTGCAAGGAAGCAGAAAAGCACCCCATTCGCGATGTTGTAAATGTTGACCAAGCTCCGTCCGGTGATTTTCTCCAATTGGTAGTAAAGAGTCAGACGCGCCCGCGTCGCGATCGGAGCAGTGATGTAGCGCCATGACAGGACGGCCGCAAGATTGCCCAGAATCAGGCCCAGAATCAATGTCATGCCGCCCACTCCCCACTGAATGAGGAATAGCGGGCCAATCAAAAATTCTGTGCCAGCAGTGTGCTCGCCTGCATACATGCCCCAGAAAGCACTGGGACCTTTTTGCGCCTTCGCCGGGATGGGCTCGCGCTCGTACTCGCCACTTTCTTGAGTGACTTCTTTCGGTTGTTCTTCAGACATGGGTGTTTTTGGTGAATGATCAAGCGTAGCTCGAGCCAGTGTTCAGCCCGAGAGCAATGCGACGTGCCGAGCGCTCGGCAGCGGCGTCTGCTTCATAACCACTGGCGCGGTGTGCGGCGAGCGGATCGACGGGGAGATCGTGCGACTTCCGCCAATCGGCGATGATGCCACTGACATCCGCGTTGAAGGCTTTTTTCAAGCACATCTCCGCATCGATGATGCGACCTTCCGCTTGGAAACGCACCATTGCCTCGTGATCGACAAGCGCGGCTTTGGTGTAAAGTTCTTGTGCGGTGGTGACGGTTTGAATCATCGCTTCGATCTTCGGCTTCAAGTTGTGCGATTGATCGATCATGTATTCGATCTGCGGATAGACCCCGCCGCGTTCCCAGGCGTAGAAATGAATTTCGTGGAAAATGCGGAAGATTTGATAGGGATCGATCGAACCAAGAGTGAGGTCGTCATCGGCGTAGCGACGGTCATTGAAGTGGAAGCCACCGAGCATGTTTTCATCGAGCAACCAAGCGACGATTTGTTCGATGTTTTGCGAGAGATAGTGGTGACCAGTATCGACCAGCACCTTAGCCTGTGGACCAGCAACTTTGGCCATCATGAACGCCATGCCCCAGTCGGCGAGATCGGTTTGATAGAAGGCGGGCTCGAAGGGTTTGTATTCGACCAGCAAGACTTGGTCGGCATCGAGATGACCGTGAGCTTCACGCAGAGCCGATTCAAAGCGGTGCTTGCGGGCGCGGATCGAGTCTTGGCCAGGGTAGTTCGTGCCATCGGCAAACCAGAGAGAAACGGCGCGGCTGTGGAGTTCCTTGCCGAGAGCGATGCTGTCGCAAATGTGCTTCACTGCCATCGCGCGCACGGCGTCGTCGGGATTGCCAACACTGCCGAGCTTGTATTCTTGGTCTTGGAAAAGGTTGGGATTGATCGAGCCAATGCGCACGCCGTGCTTCGAAGCAATCGCGGCGACTTCAGCGGCCTTGCTGAAATCGGGGAAGTCCCACAGCACGTGCGTTGCCACGGTAGGGCAGCAACCCGTCAGACGATGCACTTGGCCCGCATCGGCGAGCTTATCACCCATATCGATCGCCGCAGCTGGCTGATGAAATTTGCCGAAGCGTGTGCCGGTATCGGCATAGCCCCAGGAAGGAGTTTCGATGAAAAAGTTTTCAAGTGCGTGAAATGCTTTGGCTTCGGGCGAGTTCATAAAAAAGGAGATGGATGACGATAAGCAGTAGGGAATTAGGCGGGTTGGGAGGGTCTTATGATTCGTTTCCTATGGTCGAGCAAGCAAAAAGCAGTGCATACGCAAAAAAGTTGCCCTGGATTGTCGCTCTTTTTTGGCATTTGCGCTTGGCAATGCACGGTTTTTGTCACAAGCATGGTCAGCCCACATGTCCACCGACGCCATACTTGCCAGCACACGCATCCACCTCAACATCGATCCCTCGGTGTCGGTGACGATGACCCCGATCAAAAAAGGCGCATCGGGTCGGACCGTGGTGCGCATCATGAGCACGGGTCGGGATCCGTTCATCGGCATTCATTGGAAGCCCGAGCGACCCGACAGCGACAACTTTGTCCCCGTGGCGCGATTTCTGAAAAAATGCAACCTGCGTGTTCCTGAAGTCTACTACGAGAACCGCAACAAACGCGTCGCCTTGGTGCAGGATTTGGGCGATGTCGATTTGCTATCGCTAAAAGACGCGCCCTTTGCCGAGCGCTTGCCGTACTATCGCTCGGCGCTGACGCAGGTGGATCAATTGTTTTATGCCAGACCGCCCAAGGACCTCGAATTGATGCCGGCCTTTGATGAGAACTTGTATCGCTGGGAACAGGAATATTTCATGGATCACTTGGTCGGCGACTATCTCGGCATGGACAGCTCGCCGCTGCGACAAAGCGAAGAATTGCAAAAACTCGCGCACGGTCTGGGCGCCTCGGCCAAGCATTTGGTGCATCGGGATTTCCAATCGCAAAACATCATGCTATTCGAGGGCGAAGCATGGCTGATCGATTTCCAAGGCCTGCGTCGGGGTCGGCAAGAGTATGACCTCGCTTCGTTGCTTTATGATCCCTACATGAATCACAGCGAAGACGATCGCGAGCGCTTGCTGGATCTTTGGGAAGATATTTCCGAAGACAGACCGGCCGTGACGACCTTGCGCGATTGTGCGATTCAGCGCTTGATGCAAGCACTAGGCGCTTACGGCAATTTGGTCGAAAACCAGCAGCAAGAATGGTACCAGCAGCACATCCCCACAGCCGTGCGGATGCTGCAAGATTTGGTGAAAGAAACTTCCTTGGAGGAACTGCTGGCACCCTACCTGCGCCAAGCCTTGCGCCAGAAGTAGTTGGCAGAGGGCAGGATTTCCACTACTGCTTTTTCTATGTCCGCCCTTGCCTCATCGTTTTCCGTCCGATTATTGACGGTCTTTTCCGCGGCGGTGGGGTGCTGGGCTTTGATTCTTTCGGTGCCCGAGGTGATGAAATGGGAACATTTCTGGCAGCAGTGCGCACGCAGACTCGGTCATCCGTCGCATGAATTTCAACGCGGTAATGGCACTCATGCTCAACCTTACAGTCACGCCCGATGGGAGGCGGTGGCACAACCCGCACCACCATTCATCGTGTCGATCGGCGAAGATCCGGAGCGGATTTTTGATAGCAATCCCTTATCCGCCAGTGATTGTGCGGTATTGATCGATACCCTGAGCGCGCTTGGAGTGAAAGAATTGGTGTTGAGCACGCCTCTGGTTTGGCAAGAGGCCGATCCCTTTGCCTTATCGGCCTTGGAAATTGTGATGGATCAATTTCCGACCTGCCTCACCACTGTCGATTTGCAACGAACCGTGCAAGAACAAGAAATGCCCGCACCGCTGCGGCGCGCCTCGGTGGCATGGAGCATGGTCGGCGAACCCAAGCAGGATTTGTTGGTCATGAATGCGCTGACATTTCCGCATACGCAAATGGGCAAGGAATACCCATGGGCGGGGTTTTCTTCTACCAGCGCCGGACCACAGGAAAACCAGACAGCACTGCTACTCGCCCGATGGGGGGATCGGGTGATTTTTTCGAGCAGTTTCCTCGCAGTATTGTTGCATCATGAAATTCACCCGAAGGAACTCCAGATCGAACCCGGACAAGGCATCCATTGCCCCCGAACAGGACATTTTTGGGCCATCGATCGCTTCGGTCGCTATGTCGTGCGCGCTGGTGAGGCAGTCGTGCCGGACTTGCAAGCAACGCAGCTGATCCGCGCGGAAGATGCGGTGAAGGAGCTGCTGCAGAAACATCGACCACCCTTGCACTTGCTCGCGCAGCAGGGCGATGGTCAAGCGGCGACGAGGGAGTCGAGCTTGCTACGATCTTTGCGACAAGAACCCCTGATGCGCGACATGATCACTTGGTCGCGCTTGCCGATTGCTGCGGAATTTGGCATTTTGGTCATAGTCGCCGTGCAGGGTTTGCTATTGATGAATTTTCCCCTGTGGATTCGGCTCATCGCGCTGTTGCTCGTCGCAGCACAGTGGTTGATGGCTCTGCTCATGGGAGAAACGTGGATTCCTTTGTCTCCGATCTTCGTCGCTATGGTCATCGCTTGGTGGCTGTCGCCGCGCACGGCAATCAAACGCAGGAATCGACGCAGAAAACGTTGGCTGAAGCCTTAAGGCCGACGAAGCGCGCGAACGAAGATGCCCTGGCGAGGGGTGACGAGCACGCCGCGCAACTCGTCGATCGACGTGGGCGCGAGTTCGTGCATGGGCAAATGCATTTCAAAGGCATGATCCAGCTGCGGCACGATGCGTTGCGCTTTGGTGGAGTCGATCACGCCATCGTCGGTCGCAAACCAAGGCATCAAGCCCAAAAGAGCCCATCGATCAGCCGGAGAACTGGGTCGGATGGTCAAAATCACTGTCCGCCTCTGTTGCCGAAACGACATCTGCCAGCGCGGTTGCGCACGCGGCCAGGAACGTCGAGCCTGCGCGAAGAGTGCGGCGAACCGACGCTCGATCGCAGCTTCCGAACGGACCGGCAATGTCAGCGCAAAGGGCACTTGGTGGGCATGATGGCAAGCCCGACCACAGCACAGCCAATCGAGCTTCGCGCGCAGGGTGATGCGAGTGCTTTTCAAGTTCCGCGGTGTCAGAAGGGGAACCATCAGCAACACTTCGCCGCGATACCCTTGAGCGCGGTGCTCGCCCATCATCACGCGCTGCGGGCTGGGCCAGTGGATTGCCCCAGCGGAAAAGCCAGACGGCAAGTCCCATTGCACCGATGTTGCCAAGCCAATCCCACCAGGGTGCTGGCTGTAACTATGATAGCCTGAGGGATGCTTGAGCCAAAACCCGACCCACAGAACCGATCCTGGCACGATGGCATTGCGCTCGCTGATGAACGACACCTCCAATGGATTTTTGGCATAGGTCGGCACGACAGCAAGAACCGCAGCGAGCAGCAAAAACCATTGTCGCCATGGGTTGTGGCAGTTCATCGGAGGCCAAACATGGACATCGGTGCGACAAATGACAAGCCCGAGCGGCACGGCTTACGCGCCATGAAGAGGAAAAACACTGGACGAAACAGCCAGAAGGGGTGAGTTTGGTGGCGAGTGACAGAGACGACAGAGGACATTGCCCTTTTCGGGCTACCAGATGGCAGACGCCTGATCGGCTACGGGCCCTTTGCGAGCGTTGCCTGCCGTCCGACCGACGGTGTTGCCTTTTACCTGAACGACTTCGGACTGCGGAAATCGCACCCTTGGCTCATTCCCCAACGCTGGGAAATTCTCGATGCCCACGAGTGTCCCACGCCGGTGTTGCCGCAGATCGCATGGCAAGCTCCCGATGCCGGGGCTTTTGCCCAAGTGTTCCAAGAAATCTCGCTCGCGATTCGTCGTGGAGTTTTTGAAAAAACCGTGCCAGTGAGTGTCGAGTTTGGTCAGCTCACCAGCGGCGACTTAAGCCAACTCGCCTGGGCCTTTGCGCGCGTGCCTGCGCCCAAAATCACCTACGCTTGGCTGCAACAAGGCAGTGGCTTTGCCGGAGCCACGCCAGAACTTTTGTTCGATCTGCGCGGTCGCACGCTCCACACCATGGCTCTCGCCGGCACGGCACGCAGCGAGGAACGCGAAATTCTCGCCGTCGATGAAAAGGAAATCCGCGAGCACGAATACGTCGCACAAAATCTCATGAGCAAGCTCGCTGACCTCGGCAGCTTGATTCGCCATGAACGCAGCATTCTGGACCTCGGTCCGATTGTCCATTTTCAAACCTTGATCGAAGTCGCACTCGCCGAAGACGTTTCCGTGGAATCGCTGCTGCGCAAACTGCACCCCACGCCAGCGCTCGGACCTTTGCCTCGCACGCAGGAAACGATGGACTTGCTGCTGCGTTGGCGCGAATCGCTGGGTTGCCCACCTGCTTTCGGCGCTCCCTTTGGCTTATGGCACGACGGCGTGTTTCGTGCGGTCGTCGCCATCCGCGGCATCTGGTGGGAAAACGACCGCGTCATGCTGCCCGCCGGGTGCGGAGTGATCGAGGCCAGTCGCATGGTCAATGAATGGCGCGAACTGCGCCTCAAACGCGAAGCGGTGAAGTCCGCCATTTCTCTCACCTAACATAGCATCCACCATGAGCGAGCACCCTCTCACCATCGCCCAACGAGCCGCCAAGCGTTTTGCTGCGGTCAAGCATGGCCAATTGACCCCCACAGAATGCACCGCCGCATTTCGCGCCTTCTTGCTCGCCGAAGAAGACCTCATTCGCCAGCGGCATCGCGATGGCGCTGGCGGTCTGGAAGTTTCCCAAGCGCGCGCGGAGCTTTTTGATCTGCTCTTGCAGCACATTTACGACTGGGCGCAATCGTCTCAGGACAAAAAAACTCCAGGCTTTTCTCTCATCGCCATAGGAGGCTACGGCCGCGGTGTGCTCAATCCTTGCTCCGACATCGATCTTCTTTTTCTGATTTCCTGCGATTCAAAAAAAATCCCCGCAGCCGTCAAGCAAACGGTCGAGGCCATCCTCTATCAGCTCTGGGACATGGGCCTCAAGGTCGGTCACTCCGTGCGCTCGGTGAAAGAGTGCATCGCCGAAGCCTTTGCCGATCAACAAAACAAAACCGCCATGCTCGACACGCGGTTGATCGCCGGGGAAACCCGGCTTTACCAAGCGTATCGCACGCGCTTTGAAAAATCGTGCATTCAGAAAAAACAAAAGGTGTTCCTCGAACTCCGACGTCAAGATCAGCGCAACCGTCACACCAAGTATTCCAATACACCCTTCTTGCAAGAACCCAACGTCAAGGAGTCCTGCGGTGGTTTGCGCGATTTTCACAACATCCTCTGGGTCGCGCGCATCATGCGTGGCATCACCGATCTAAAGGATTTGGTGCGACAAAAAAGTCTCACTGCCGCAGCCTATGAAGAAATCCTTGCAGCCTATGATTTCCTGTTGCGAGTGCGCAATGAATTGCACTACGAAACTGGCAAGGCCAGCGACATCCTAACTCTGCGCTTTCAGGGCGTCGTCGCCACTTCTTTCAATTACCCGCAAAAAAGCATTCTCCGTCGCACCGAAGCGTTCATGCGCGATTACTACCGCCACACCAAGCATCTGTGGATGCACTCGAATACGGTGATGGAAATCTATCAACTGGAAGACGGCGAAAAACCTGCCAAGAGTCTGCGCTCGTTTCTGAGCCTGCGAAGAAAAAAACGCGAAGAGTTCGATGGCTTTGTCGCCAAGGAAGGACGCATCTACGCCGCTACCCCGGAAATTTTTCGCAATGATCCGAATCGACTGATGCGCTTGTTCCAGCACTGCCAGCTACGCAACCTGAAACTCTCCCCGCCCATCCGCAAACAGATCAAGGAACATCTATCGTACGTCGATAAAAATTTCCGCTACTCCAAGGCCAATCGCGATACCTTTCAGGCAATTCTCGAGCGCAAGGGCGATGTCGCTCGCACTCTCCGCCTGATGCACCGCGTGCAATTTCTCGGCCGCTTTTTGCCGGAATTCGATGCCATGGACTGCTTGGTGCAACACGAATTCTTCCATCGCTACACCGCCGATGAGCACACGCTGCGCTGTGTCGATCAGCTCGATGCCTTGTTGATTAGCGAAGAACCACAGCATCAGTTTTATCGTCGACTTTTGTTAGACATTTCCGATCCCTATGCACTCTATCTTGCTGTGATCATGCACGACACGGGACGCGCCGAGGATGTGCGCGAGCATATCGACGGCTCGACCATGCTAGCGAATCGTGTGTGCAAGCGTCTGCAAATCACCGGAGCGCGTCGCGCTTTGTTGATGTTCTTGGTCGACAACCATCTCACTTTCTGGCGCACGGCAACGACCAAAAACATCGAAGACCCGAACGTGGTGGCGGAATTTGCCTCGATCGTGAAAACCAAAACCAATCTCGATGCGCTTTTGCTTTTCACCTATGCCGACTCCAATGGCACGGCACCAGACGCATGGAACGGTTGGAAAGAATCGCTGATGCGCCAACTGCACACACACACCACACGCTTCCTCGACCAAGGTCGCGAAGAGTATTGTGCCTCGATTGAAGAACAGAAGCAGGAACTGCGTGAAGAAGTTCTCGGGCTCATGCGCGATGACTATCATCCCTGGGTCAATGAACATTTCGACCGCATGCCCGAAGCCGCATTCAGCTTCCGCCAAGCGCCTCACATCGTCACCCAAGTGCGCACGGTGCGACATTTCACGCAACGCGAAGAATCACAGGAAAATCCTTACTGCATCAAATGGATCGATCACAATGACAAAGGCTATACCGAAATGGTCATCGCCACACGCAATCGTCCCAATTTGTTAGAAAAAATCTGCTGTGCGATTGCTTCCCAGCAAATCAACATTCTTTCCGCCGATTTTTATACAAGGACCGACGGCATCGTTGTCGACATCTTTCGCGTCTGCACGACGAACTTCGAACCGATTTCCGACGCAGGCATGCGCAAGCGATTTACCGAAACCTTTGACGCGATTTTTGCGGCGCAAGAATACAATGCCGAGCAGTATCTCAAACGCAAAAAGAACTTCCTCGCCCCGCGCACCGATGCCGGCATTTCTTTCCCTGTGCGCAGTTACCTCAGCAACGATCTTCACCCATCTTGCACGACCGTAGAAATTCAAGCCTTGGACCGCATGGGTTTGCTGCACGATCTTTTCCACGCAATCAACTCGCATCATCTCGATACCGTTCACGCCAGGATCTGCACAGAAAAAGGCGCCGCGGTTGATACGCTCTACATCACTCATCCCGGTGGGGCGAAAATTTACGATGCCGAGATACTTGCGGCACTCAAACGCGATCTCGATTGCTTGCTGGTGCGTGAAGAATAGCATGTTGTCATGACCGAACCCTCATCATCACCTTCCCACCCGCGCGATCCTCTTCACGGTGTCACGCTGCAGATGGTGGTCGAACATTTGGTGCAAACCTACGGTTGGGAGGCCATGGCAGAGCGCATTCCCATTCGTTGTTTTCAGTTCGATCCCAGCATCAAATCGAGTCTCACTTTTTTGCGCAAAACTCCCTGGGCACGCGAAAAAGTCGAAAGATGGTACGTGCGCGATCAACGTCGACCACGAAAAACTCAGGACGATGCCTCATGACTCGCTACCAAACATCTCCCGTGGGTCCACGCCCTCGCCGAGTTGTTCGACTTGCCACTGCCGATCGACATTGAGTCGCACGGTCGCAAGATGCTTCATCGGCCACTCATGAGGCGCGATCATCGACAGCACATGCCCTTGTCGCATGGCATAAAGATGATACGTTTGCCCCACCACTGGTTCGAATTGGATCGATGCTTCATAGACCAGTTTGTTCCAGTTGAAATGATCAATCGCCCGCAAGTACTCTTCACGGAGCTCGCGCAGCTTTTGTTGCAAATCCCGCTGCACCTCGCTGATGCCGCGCGATTTGAAACTGCTCAAATCATTCGGCACAATCGGTGGACTGAGAGTCGACACCGGGTAGGGCATAAAAGCCGCAGAGGTTGTAGCAGGTAGCTCGCTTGTCATTCTCATCCTCCTATCGCACAGTTTTCGCTCAATGCAAGTCGCGCTTCGCCACTGACTTGCTTCGCACTGGACACACGCGTCGTGTTTGCTAGTTGTCATACATGACTCGCATCGCCACCTTTTACCTTTGGGTTGTCACTTTGATGGGCACGCTCTCACTCACCCAAGCCGTCGAGCCCGTATGGCAAGCGCTATTCGATGGCAAAACTACCGCGGGCTGGACATCGCTCGATGGCAAGGAGCCTGGACCTGGCTGGAAGGTGGTCGATGGCTGCCTGCATCTGCAGGGCCATGGTGGAAATTTGCTGTCGAAAGAGGAATACGAGTCGTTCGAACTGGAATGGCAGTGGAAAATCAGCAAGGGTGGCAACAATGGCATCAAGTACTGGGTCACCAATGTCGGCGGACGCGATTGGCTGGGCATCGAATACCAGATGATTGACGATGGGGTGCATCCCGATGGCACCATAGGCAGCAGTCATGCCACGGCCAGCTTTTACGACATCAAAGCCGCGCCGCGCGACAAGCCACTGCATCCAGCAGGCGAATGGAATCAGAGTCGGGTCATCGCCAAAAATGGCAAATTGCAGCACTATCTCAACGGCAAATTGGTGGTCGAGATCGACACCCGTTCGCCCGAGTGGCAGCAAGCACTGGGCAAGAGCAAATTCCGTGGTAAAGAAGGATTTGCACCCGGCAAAGGTCGCTTGATGCTCACCGATCATTCCGATCCGGTCTGGTACCGCAACATCCGCATCCGTCGGTTGTAGGGCTCGCATCGCCGCTTGGCAAAGGCCCGAGGCGTGGTAAGTTGAGTGCGTGTGGGAATCGGCGGAAGGCATCATTTTACGACTGACCAAGCTCACGGACACGAGTTTGATCGTCCGTTGGTCGACGCGACAGCACGGTCTGATCGATACCGTGGCGAAAGGAGCGCGCGGTCCTAAGAGCCGCTTTGCGGGAAAACTGGATCTTTTTTTCGCCGCGGATTTCGATTGGCAACGCGCAGCAAAAGGGAGCTTGCACCATTTGCGCGAATGCTCAGTCAGCGATTACCGCGAGGGCTTACGGCGCGATTACGATACCATGTTGCTGGCAGGTTATTGCTGTGGTCTCATCGAGAAGATCTCGGAAGCCGAACATCCTCAGGAAGAAATGCACGATTTGCTCCATCGAGCGCTCCATCATCTCAGCGAAAAAGGAGCGAGCTTGCGTGCGATGCTCCACTTCGAAAGAGAGCTCGCGCGTTTGCACGGGATCGGAAGAGACCGTGGAGATGTCTACACCGACCTCGCCGCCATGGGGGCGAGCTTGCCGCAATGTCGCAGCCAGTTGCAGCAACGTCTTCGCAGCGCACCGTAAAGTCGCTAGGCCGACTTCTTCGCGTTGCCACTCCCTATCTTGTGTCATTCTCCATGCATTTCTTGGGATAGGATTGCTTCGTGTTGGCACAGATGTTGCAATGGAGTCATCATGAACCGCACGACAACACACCAAGGGCTCGCGACATGGGTCGAGGAAATGATTGCTCTTTGCACGCCCGATGCCGTCCATTGGTGCACGGGCTCGCAGGAGGAATGGAACCAATTGACGCAACAACTGGTGGATCAAGGAACTTTCCTGCGACTTAATCCCGACAAGCGACCGAATTCCTTTCTCGCTCGCTCGGCGCCATCGGATGTCGCACGCGTCGAGGACCGCACTTTTCTCTGCGTCAAACGCGCCGATGAAGCCGGCCCCACCAATAATGCGGTCGATCCAGCGAAAATGCGCGCCATCTTGAAGGAAAAGTTTCGCGGCTGCATGAAGGGTCGGACGATGTATGTGATCCCGTTTTGCATGGGTCCCATCGATTCACCCCTCGCGAAGATCGGGGTGGAAATTTCCGATAGTGCCTATGTCGCAGTGAACATGCGCATCATGTGCCACATGGGCTCGCATGTCTTGCAGCGCTTGGAGGACGAGGCGAATGGCGTGATCAATAAGCAGCGCGACGGTCATGGCTATTTCATTCCCTGCGCCCACAGCGTCGGCGCACCACTGGAGCCCGGTCAAGCGGATACCCCATGGCCATGCAATGACGAGAAATACATCTGCCATTTTCCCGATACCCGAGAAATTTGGTCCTATGGGTCGGGCTACGGCGGCAATGCCTTGTTAGGAAAAAAATGCCTCGCCCTACGCATCGCGTCGAACATCGCCCGCGAGCACCAATGGATGGCGGAACACATGCTCATCACCGGATTGCATGCGCCCGATGGCTCGGTCACGTACGTCGCCGCCGCCTTTCCCTCTGCTTGTGGAAAAACCAACATGGCCATGCTTGTGCCGCCACCTCACTACGCGAACCAAGGATGGCGAACGTCGGTAGTCGGCGATGACATTGCTTGGCTGTGGCCGCATGAAGATGGCAAACTCCATGCGATCAATCCCGAGACCGGATTTTTTGGCGTCGCCCCAGGAACTTCATACGACACCAATCCGATTGCGATGGAGTCGATGAAAGAAAATAGCATTTTCACCAATGTCGCGCTTACCGACGATGGCGACGTTTGGTGGGAAGGCATGACCAAAGAAGCGCCGGCCCATCTGATCGACTGGACCGGCCAAGACTGGACGCCCGACTGTGGACGGCTTTCTTCCCATGCCAATTCTCGCTTCACCGCACCTGCTGTGCAGTGTCCGACAATTGATCCGAATTGGCAAAATCCCGATGGCGTACCGATCGATGCGATCATCTTTGGCGGACGTCGCGCCACCACCATGCCTCTCGTTTTCCAAGCCTTCAACTGGGGTCACGGCGTTTACCTAGGTGCGACCATGGGTTCCGAAATGACCGCAGCAGCCGCTGGCACGATTGGGAAGGTCCGTCGTGATCCGATGGCGATGCTGCCTTTCTGCGGCTACAACATGGGCGCGTATTTTGGTCATTGGCTGGAGATGCGTCGATACCTCAAACACTTGCCGCGCTTTTTCCACGTCAATTGGTTCCGCAAATCGCCCGAAGGCAAATTCCTCTGGCCAGGCTTTGGCGAAAACATGCGCGTGCTCGAATGGATCGTCCGACGCTGCAAAGGCGAAGCCGTTGGTCACGAAACGCAGATTGGCTGGATTCCTGCGTTCGATGATTTCACCATCGAAGGGCTGGAAAATTTTACCGAAAACGACTTTGATCGCTGCATGGCCTACGACCGCAATGAATGGAAAGCAGAGCTGGTGAGCCAGGCGGAATTTTTCATCGAACTCTACGATCACTTGCCCAAAGAATTGCTGTTCCAACGCGAACTCCTCGCGGCGCGTTTGGTCTAACGAAAATGAAAAACCCCGCACCCTCCATGGGCGCGGGGTGAATTGTTGGACGATGCTCGCGAATCAATCGGGCAATACCAAGCGATAGAATTCTTTATCGGCTTGTTTGGGGAAGCTCACTTGCATCTCACCAAAAGACTGCCAATCGCGCAGGTTGTCGGATTTTTGCAAGGGCAGGGACAACTGCACTTGTCCTCCGACTTGCTGCACGAGCACATTGCCCACACCGCGGAGTTCTTGAATGGAACTGGCGGTATAGAGTCCATAACTGGCAGGTTGCTGAGTGACGTCGGTGCGACCACTAAGGCGGATGTTGGTCAATGCTTCGTTGATCTGCGAAGAGCTGTTCGCCGCATCAGGATTCAAGCCTAGGACTGCTACTTCGATGCCGTTGCTGATGCCATCGCTATCGCTATCGAAGCTACCCTGAATCAATCGACGATCGAGCTCAACGGGCTTGTCGGCTTCGGCATAGGGTGTCGATCCGTGAAAGGCTCTCAAGTATTCCGCAAAAGCATCTTGCTCACTTCCCGCCGTCGCGAAAGTGAAGGCATTGGCACTGCCATCGGTCGTCAAGTTCACTCGATTGGATCCACTGAAATTGCGGACCGCCCATGGCAAGGGGTAGCTGTCGCCCCCAAAGTCGGAACCGCTGGGCGACGCATCGGCGAGGAAACCTAAGGTCACCATGCGAATCACACGCTGAGGCTGAAGCACCATGCCATTGGCCACGAGCACTTCGGTCGGCTCACCCTGCGCATTGGTTAATGCTGCATAGCGAATGCGCTTGCCCGCTTGCACGGAGCTGATCAGTGATGGCGATCCCGCACTGGTAATGCTTACAGCAGCTTCATTGAGATCAGCCACAACCACCATACCAGCCAAATGACAGAACTGCCCCGGTGTCGCTTTGTCGGCTCCCGTGCCATTGCTGCCTGCCACGGCATGTTCTAACAAAACTTTCAATTGTTCTGCTGTCACGCTCAACATGGTCAAGGAGTTGTTGAATTTTAACGAGTCTTCCACATCCAAGCGCGAAATGTCACCCGCTTGTTTGTTCGCAGTCGCATTGGCTGCTGTGGTGCGAGGCACGCCATTGCTATCGACCGAACCAATGGCGTTTCGAATGCCGCCACCATTTTTTAAAGAAACCGCAACCGTTGGATCGACCTGTCGTGCATACCATAGATTGGCCTCTGCGGTGAGGTGACCGAGATTGGTTTCTTGCTGTCGAACATTCGTACGACGCCCTTCGAGATAGACCGAAGATTGACCCAGGATGAGACCATCTTTGGCGGCAATCACCGCTTGCACTGCATCGGTCACTGCTTTCACGGTGCCACCGCGAGTCCCTGCAGCGTAGGGAAGATCACTTCCCCACAAGTTGTTCACAGCCGTGTCGGTCACGGCAATGTTGTTGCTGACACCATCGACTTGCTGGATGCGACCTTCGCGATCGAACTCCACCACCAAACGACCGAGGTATTGGTATTGACCTTCGCCACTCACGACAACGACTTGATTGCCATCGAGATCGTTGGTCGCAAAAGGGTAAGTCTCGGCAGCAACATCACCTGCTTGCAGCGTCGTGCTCGGCTTGGCCATGATGGTGCCTGAACCACCTGCCACGATGATGTCGACATGTCGCATTTTTGTCGCGAGCAGCTTCTCGTTATCGATCTGCTGCAACTGAGTTGCCATGATGATTTTATTGCATCCGGCGGCAACAAGTTCATTCACACTCGGCTGCAAATGCGCAGCAAGAGCGTCGATGTCATAGGTGCGTGGTGAGACAGCAACGGCACCGCGTGGACCAGTCACTTGCACTAAGCCCGGCGAAGAAATGCTTGCCAAGTCCGGTGGCGTTACACCAATGACACCGATTTTTTCACCACCGCGCTCGATGATTGCCGACTTCGCAAGCTTAGCATTTGTCGGCGCTGCATTGATGCCGGGATAATTTTCGTTAGGATGTGGAGCAAAGGCGCCGACATTGCGAATTTCCGACGTGTAACGTGCTTGCAAAGTTGCATCGGCACTGAAATCGAGGTTCGCACTGAGGAAAGGAAAAGCCGCGCCGTAGTGACGCATGGTCGTGCGAGAGGTCCGTGGATCAGGCAAGACGATGTTGGCAAACTCCGTTGCCCCCAAGTCCCATTCATGGTTGCCGATGCAGGTAGCATCGAAACCGATCGAGTTCATGATGGCGATATCGGGACGTCCCGGATTTTCTCGAAGATCGACACTGGCCGCATTATACGAAAAGGCAAATCCCAGTGCGGTCTTGAGTGCATCGCGTGTGCTCACATCATTTCCCGCCGAAAGAAAGGCTCCAGGGATAAAACTATCACCAGCGCCAATGGTGATCGAAGCATCAACATCCGATGCATCTTCCAACCGATCCACCAAAGCAGCGAAAGCCGGTGCCGTGCGGATGACAGTGCTATCGCCTTCCATGTCGGATGCATGGAGGACTTGCAAGCGGAACACGGGATCGTTGATGTCGTAAACGCCGAAGCCTCCTGCGACGTTGCCATCACTAATGCCCTCGTAGCCCACAATCGCCATGGTTCGTCCGGTGGGGCTATTGGCAGCTTCGACAATGGTAACAGTTTCTGGAGAAATCAGACCTGCATTGCTGTCGTTGAGATAGCGCAACACGCGCGGTTGCTGTGGGTTAGTGAGGTCGAGCAGCAGAACACCATTCTGTCGCTCCATCCCCGCTACGCCAATCACTCGACCATCTGCTAGAGTGGTCACAGCGACAGCTTCGGGCTCAGGACCTTTGTCATCAGAGCGCGCATCGAAAGTATTGCGCAAGCCTCCGTTGTTGCTGTTGTGACGCTGGGGATCACGACGGAACAATTCTTGTTCCAAGGGCAAATGCGAGACGAAGACGACATCGCCGTTGCTGTCTTTTTTCCACAGCGATAGCCCGCGCGTTCCCATGCTCACAATCTTATTGATTTTCGCTGAAGCATTGAGTGGACCGTCGACCGATTGATCGACCACGACATTCAGCCGTCCGAAGTCGTTGTTATCGACAGATGCTTGGAATCCTGCCGCAAGTCCGTAGGTGCTCACCGCGCTGTTGAAACGTCGGATATCGCCATCGTCGACTCGGGCGTCGCCTTCATCGGCTGTGATCAAATAGGTCTCGCCGTTGTGACTCCAGCTTGCCAAGGAGTCGGGCATAGGCAATCCCAAGAACGAATTGCTGACATCATACAGGTCGTCGTTGTCGGAGGCATCGCCGATGATAGGACGCTGCCCTAGATTGCTGATGCGCAGCCACTGCTTCGTTGCCAGGTCAAATTCGGCAATCGCATTGTTTTCCTGCAAGCTCACAAAAAGCTTCGTGCCATCGGGACTGAAGCTAATGTATTCGGGTTCGATGTGAAAATGTTTGGGGCGCGTATTGTTCGCCTCGAACGAGGTATGGTCACGCAATCCGGCAATCATTTGCGACACCCCGCTGAAGTCGATGGTTTCTGCCACGAGAGTGCTAAAATCGAACGTGGCAAGATTGCCCGCGTTGACTGCCGTCGCATCAATGACGCTGATGGAACCAGGTTGCTGCAGAGCATCAAAACTCGCAATGTTGACACCGCTGCCAGCCCATGCGTGCTCGGCTTCGTTCGCCACGGCGATGATGCCATTGCGAATCGTCACCATGTCGGGATGAAATCCCACGGCCAAGGATCCATGCACCGTGCCTGTCGCGAGATCAAAAAACACAACACGTCCTTGTTGCGGCACCGTGTTGCCAACGTTGGCCGTATTGACGATCACATCGCTGCCATTCAATACCGTCGCCACACCAAGTCCGCTGCCGTCTTTAGAAAGCACGACGCTCGTGACATCACGATAGCGAAAACCTGCCTCCGGATGGGCCGTGAACCACGAGGCGATGTCAACGGTGGAATGTGCTTGAAAACTTCCCGCTTGATACCGGTAAAGCCGAATGCCTCCTGCCGAGTTGTCGGTGACCGCAAGGGTTTGATGAGTGGGACTATAAGAAACCACTTCGCCCGAGCTGACGCTCATCCGTTGCGCTTGCAGGCGCGTCAGTGTGATTTCTTCGTTCACACTGGGTTCTGCCCACGCGATTCCGCTTGCAGCGATCAAAAATGTTAGAAAATGGAATTTCGTTTTCATGTTGTTGTCAGTGACGTGTCCAATCAAGCCTTCGATTACGACATGCGCGAATGTTGCTCTGCAACGATTTAGCCATGAGGCAATTTTGTCACCTAAGGTCACTTATGTTCTCTGATAATCGAACCCCATGCTCGTGCTATCCCTGCAGGTGCAGGCTTGCATTGATTCCGATGTCTGCTAAAAAAGCTGACACACAGCATGAAAACCCTCACCGCCACTTTCTCTCTTGCCTTGCTTTTCTCGGCACAGGGCCAACAAGGAAACCGCAAGGAACATCACACGATGGATCCTGTCGTGCCTGCTCACTTGATTCCCGCAGCCCCTGTGCTCAGTCCGGAAGAAGCACTGAAGTCGTTTGACCTTGCTCCCGGTTTTGTCATTGAACCTTTCGCGACCGAACCCTTGGTAGAAAAACCCGTGGCACTCGACTTCGATCCGGCAGGTCGTGCGTGGGTTGTGGAAATGATCGGCTACATGCTGGATCTCGATGGCAAAGATGAATCGGTCCCGCAAGGTCGCATTGTCGTGTTAGAAGATACCGATGCTGATGGCAAAGCTGACAAGCGCACGGTGTTTTTGGACCAAGTGCTGTTGCCACGTGCCGTTGCCGTTTATCCTGATGGGATCTTGTATCTCGATGACCATGACCTGCGCTGGATCAAGCGCGATGGTCTCAAGCCTGTTGGTTCTTCCATTGTCGCCGCTCCGAAATTCATTGAAGCTGGCAATGTCGAACACAAGGTCAATGGCCTCATGCGCGGTCTCGATAACTGGCATTACAACGCCAAATCCGGCAAACGCGTGCGACGCGATGGCGAGCGTTGGATTGTCGAAAAAACGCCTTTCCGTGGTCAATGGGGCATTGCTCAGGACAACTATGGACGACTTTTCCACAACAACAATTCGACTTTTCTGTTCGGTGATTATCTTGCACCGAATCTCCTCGAGGGCAATCCCGGCGTGAACCTAAAGGTCAATGACGCCGATCAACTCGGCTCGAATCACACCTACCCCTCGCGCGTGACTCCCGGTGTGAATCGTGCCTACATTCAAAAATCGAATGGCTATTCCTCGGATACTCTCGACCCAAAGTCGTTTAAGCTCTTGCTCACTACCGCCTCGGCAGGTCCCGTGGTCTATCGTGGCACAAATTTCCCCGCCGAATGGGCGGGTCGCGGATTCACTCCAGAGTCGGCCGTGAATTTGATCAAAGCAACTCACATCCAAGAAATCGGCACCAAACTGCAAGGCTCTCACCCTCTCGGAAAAAAGGAATTTCTCACATCCACCGATGAACGTTTCCGCCCTGTGAATCTCTACAATGCGCCCGATGGCTCGCTGCTGGTACTAGATCTCTATCACGGGATCATTCAAGACCGCTTTTTCATGACTTCGTACCTGCGCGCGCAGTATGCTTCGCGCAAACTCGATGGTCCCGCAAAAGGCCACGGCAGAATCTGGCGCATCCGTTCGCTGCAAGGCAAACGCGAGATGGTGTCGCGCGTCGATACCATGAAATCCGCCGATCTTGTGCCGCTACTCGCTCATGCGAATGGCTGGCATCGCGACATCGCCCAGCGCGAACTGGTGGATCGACGCGATCTCTCGGTAGTCCCCGCCCTCTTGGCGCTCACGGCCGCCCATGATCGCCCACTCGGGCAAATCCATGCCTTATGGACGCTCGAAGGATTGCAGCAATTGACCGCAAAAGCCATCCATCAAGCCCTCGAGGCACGCGATCCCAAAGTCGCTGTGTCGGCTCTCTGGGCCTCGACGAAACTTCGTTCGACCGAACTCCCCGCTGTGGCTTCCGCAATCGACCAATTCACGCCGAAAACCGACGAACAACGCATCTACCTCGCGCGCGCACTGGGACCCCTCGGTTCGCCCGCAGCCTGGACACGACTGGAAACCTTGCTCACCCAGCATCCGCGCTTGCGATTCCTCAAAGCGGCTGCTTTTGCAGGATTGGATCATCATGAAATCGCCTTCCGCAAGCATCTGCAAGGCCGCTACCAAGACAAAGAATTTCTCACTTGGCTCGATCAATCCACGGCATCCGCAGGAAAAATCGCTGTGTCGGGCGAAGGTCTCCAAGGAGCACACTTGGCCTCATTTCAGCGCGGCAAGTCTCACTACAGCGGCGCCGCTGCTTGCTTTGGCTGTCACGGTGCTGCGGGCGAGGGAGTGCCCAATCTCGGTCCACCGCTCGATGAATCCGAATACGTTACCGGCTCGCCCGAACGACTCATCAAAATTCTGCTTCACGGTCTCACCGGTCCGATCACCGTTGCAGGCGTGCGCTACAGCCCCACCGCTGACATGCCTGGGCTAATGCAAAATCCGTTGATGAAAGACGCCGACATCGCCGATATCGCCACCTACATCCGCCACGAGTGGAGCAACCGCGCTGCTGCCATAACACCCGACACCGTCAGCGCCATCCGCCAAAAAACCCAAACCCGCACCGGCAATCCCTACCGCGAAGCCGATCTGCTCGAGTAGCAAATGGCAAGCTCTGTCGTTCGACGTCCGCGAAATGTTTTCTGCTCAAAAACAGCAAACGGCCCTTATGGCGGAGTGACCGCTCGAACGTCATAACGTTCTCCGGGTTTTGTGATAAACTGAATCACTTGATTTTTCATCGTAGTTTTCACCATTTGTTGGTTGTTCTGCGAAAAAACAAGAACGGCTTGCTGAGGCCAAGGGTTTTCCAAAGAGACCTTGCCTCCATGAGTGGAAGTGATTGAGACGTTTTGAATGACATCATCGATCCGTTCTGCTGATACCTCAAATCCTCCCTGAGCCAATAATCGTGAAAATTTTCCGTCTTGTCCTGTTGGCCATGCGGGGAAAAGTCGAATCACATGTCCGGCACTTTGTAGCAGCAATTCGCTCACCATTCGTGCAATGCAAACTTGCTCGGAAAGATAGTAACCATGAATTTTCCAGTAAAACAAGCCATTGGGCTGTTCCGCAGAAATGTCCGAGTCTGCGCCAAAGCAGCGCTTCGCATTGGCAATCGCCTCCGCTCCGAGACCAAGACGAGCTCGCGCGATGTTAATGGAAACATTGGAATTGATGTGATGAGTGACTTTTTCGCTGTGGTTGATGGTTCTATGAAGCAATGCCTTTTGGTTCGCGTCCGACCACCAAGTGATTTCGTTGGTTGGAAATAGACTCATAAACTCGCTACCAATATTCATGTAAGATGGCAGTCCGCCATCGAGCCACTGTGCTATGACATTGCCTCCTTGAGAAGGATCCAAGGCAACGGGGTATTCGGGCATGGCCTGCAGATTGGTCGCACAACGGCGGGCGAGTGACTTATGACCCATCAGAGTGGCAGCGCGCTTTGCTGCTGTTAGGGTAAACTTCATGAAAGTGATGTCATAACTTGAATTATAGATGCCAAAATTGCCAATCTCCGCAAAATAAGAAGGACCAATTTTCCGTTTGCCATCGACCAGAGGGCATTTTTCTAACAGTGAGCAGTAGAAAAGAGCAAATTGTTCGAGTATGGGCCAGATTCGTTGCAGACGTTGTTGCGTAGGATGGAACAGATAGTAATCCCACAGAACAGAGGCGGAGTGCCCAGCGGTACCCCATGAATACCCCCACGGCATGTAAGCATGTTGGTGTCGATTTTTGCTCTTGCACAGAGCAGGGTCTGGCTCAAAAGGCCACAGGTTTGTCGCAAAATAAGCGCCTTCGCTGCCGGGGAATGCTGTTGTGGCATACCACTTGGCGCGATTCAAGTTGCGTTGGAGCACATCAACGAATGGTTCAATCAATTCTGAATGATTGATCGGCCCCGCCGTGAGATAAACCTGCTGCGCATTGTAATTCAGAGTGAGAGAGTTATGCCATCCTCCTAGGCGATCCATGGCAGCTTGAAGTCCTACGACATTTCCATTGGGCCTAGCAAAAGTTCGTAGAAAGTAAACCATGCGATACCACCAGTTTTGCAACGTAGTATCAGCGAGAGAGATGCCGCTGCGTGACCAGAAGGAGCGCCACGCTTGCTCATGTACTTTGATCGTATCATTTTCACCTAAAACCAACTTGGCCAAGCGCAGCGCCTCTTGAAACGGTTGCTTGGACTCTCGTGAGGTCACCACGGAAATGACCTGCCTGTTCCCATGTCGCCCTGTCACAAGATAAATGTCCATGCCACTCACATCTTGGTTTCCCGGGATGTTTTGGTGAAGACATTGGAAATTTTGATGTTCACGAATTTTCGCTTCACTGACCCAAGACGAGATCGGCTTTCCGTCATGATCCGTAACGATCTGGCTTATGCCATTCAGCTGAATTGATCGATCGGATTCAATCAGTATCACATTGTGTTGCGATAACACACGAACCGTAGAGATGTCTTGATCGGACTCGATGGTGACCATCGCCCTAGCGAGATCGAGCTTTGCGTTTTTCCAAGATGTTTGTCCTTTCGCTGGGGATAGCGATACGTCAGAGCATGGAAGAGCTGTAGGATGAACATATCGATCCCACCCCGGTTGCGCATCGCCTTGATTGCCTGTGTAATTTTGCCGAGCGACATCAACCGTGGGAATGGGCGCGTTATCCTTGGTCTCAATTCTCATATCCCAGCAATCATTTTTTGATAGACGCAAACGAATTTGATGATCTGCTGTATAGACAATGGCATTCAGTTCGCCGTTACCCACAACGAGCCCTTTTTTCGAGATGTCGGAAAGATCCGACAAGGACACAGCGGCGGCATCGAGAGCCTTAGGGTAAGGCACTTCGGTTGCGCGGATCTGGACGATTGAGCACACGCTAAAAAGCACCATGCACAGATAACGGTGCGATTTTTGATAGAGAGAAGTCGTCATGAGCTGGTTGCACGATAGACAAATTTTTGATATCGAACACCCGTTAAAATGCTCAGGTTGGTAGAGCGACCATTGGCACAAAGATGGTCATGGAAAAATTGTTGCTTCGATGCGAAAGTATCTGCGAGTGAGTCTTAGAATCATCATCGCATTGACCGCGGTGGCCTGTTCTTGAGTGATGAGCCGGCAGTCCACTCTTTCAAAATCGCGGACATACCATCCAATGATATCCATGAGAAGTCTCTGCCGTAATCCCCCGTGATGGCCGTTTGATCCACGAACTGAAATCATCCGATGGCTGAACGGTGAGGCGTACGTGATCGAAATCGACGCAAGTACCAGCGCCATTTTCTTTCACAATTCGAATGCCCAGTGGCGAGAGTTGTTCGACATTTGCTCCAGTTGTCCAAGTGACACTTGCATCAGTAAAAGAGCCTGATGAATTTCCCCCATGCAGTGAATCAAGAGTACTCTTAGGAAATCGAGCGGTTGCCACAGTCTGGTCATTGGCAGTGATTTCGAGGCGAGCGATTCCATATGAAGAAGGATCATCACGTACGCCAACGGCGACAGTGAGAGTGTATTTTTTTCGGGCAGAGGCAAATTCTCGTGTTTGCGAGAAAAACTGATTTCCTGCCGTTCCTCCGTCTAGCATGGCGACGTGTCGTCCCATCATACGTGGAAGAACACCTTCTTTGATTGCATCAACAGCAAAAGCATAAGTTTGTGCCGCTGGATTGTGAAATCCGTTTGTGCCATCAGCCGCAGCGGTACCCTGAGCGTTGAGAATTCTCCAACCAATCACAGAAGGGGAATCGAGATCTGATGTCGTATTCACCACATGAGCTGCTCCATCAGCAAGCGATGATCGGTTGGTAAGGGATGGCGTGCAATTGTCTTCAAAACCACCGTTTTTTACTGTAGCACAGCTTTTACGCAAAAGAATGTCTCGCCATTGCTGTGCATGATCCAACAAACCAGTGTTGTTGAAATGGACAGTGTCGATGAGTTTTCCTCCGTTGGCGTCTTCCGCATGAAAATCATCCGTGCTGGGGCCGATGAAAACTAGCGGATCGGACTGAATGACGAGCCGTTGTCCTGCCGCAACTGGTTCTTCTTGGCTAAGGGTTGTCGCAGGATGAAAAGAAGCCTCGGACACATACCAGGGTACAGACCAAGCAGCATCAAGACGACTTTGTTGAATGATGGATCTTAGTCGGCTCGCGTAGGTCTCTGCTGAGGTTTGAGCGATTGAATCTGACTCGCCTTGATGCCAGAGGATCGCTCGGAATCCGTTGGCCGGTAGAGAACGTAGTGCGGGTCGGAGCAGGTTGATGTAATGTGGCGAACTAGGCAACCACTCTGCAACCTGAGTGCTACCGACGCCGATAGAGAGGAATCCGATGGGGATATTTTGTTCCGAGGCGAGCATATCGCCAAGCCTTGACCAGACAGAGCCACCGGATCCTCCTGCTATCGGCAGCGGATCGATCGCGCGCACCCATGTGGATTGAGTGACGGAAGTGCGCGCACAAACTCGGTCATCGCTCGCCCCGAATCCACCTTGGCCGTAATTCGCCGAATTGGATTGTCCGCAAGTAATGTAGATGTCTCCGATCCCAATTTTTGATATCACCGATGACGTTCCTGGTTGCCCTGAGTTGACGGCTCTTACCTCAATCTGATACCAACCACCTGCTGGCACATTGCGTAAGATGCCAGAAAAGAGACCTCCGGTTGGCACAGTAGCAATCGTTTGCCAATCTGTCGACTCACCAGAATAAGCAGCTCCTTCCATGACAACCGCTCGGGCTTGGATTTCATCAGGAATACCCAAGAAACTTCCAGCGATCGGAACGTCACCAGTATTTGTGGATGAGCGTTGAATGATATTTCTGCTGCTTGGATGGGCTATGACAATGCCCGACGAGGGCGAAGAATTACCGATTTTCATGTTGGGTCCGAAGTAGCTGCCCCTGTCCTCGGTTGTCCTTTCTATGGGGAAAGTCGAGCCATTTGCCGTAGCGGGCATCGCGGGGTTCGACGACGTTGTGGATCGTCCTTGCTGCCATTGCACGACCGAGTTCATGGTCATCATCGCATTTCCGTAGGCAAAATCATTGGCCGCCACTTCTGTGGCAATCAGATAGCGAATGCCTGGACGAAGTGCAACAGGCCTGATGGCAACAAAATGCGTGTCATAGAAACCTGTCTCTTCAAGTAAGGCACCTGACAAACCAATCTCAACCAGTTTTTCACCGGTATCCCAGTTAAATAGTGAAACTTTGGCTCCATTGCTAAAGCCATCAGCCGCTACATCGAATTGCCCCAATGCCTTCACCGAAGTTTGCTCGCTGACGGAAAAAACATATCCCAGGCAGAAGGGTAAGGGAACATCATGACGACCCGCCGCATCCGAAGTCACCGCTACCGATCCTTGCGCCACTGGTATGAAATGTGCGACTACAAACAATAACGCTGTAGCAAATGGAGGAAAATTCATGATCGAGCTGATGGTGAAGTGAGAGATGCATTGTTGATCATCATTCGGAGAGAGAAAATCGGGAAATCACGGCGAGATTGCAGCGAGAAATCGGCGCAGATTCCATGATTTCTGCTTTTTTCTCGTCGATCCATTCGAACCAACGAAGCCATTGAAGAACATCGGTATCGGCGTTCATTCATCGTTTTTGTTGCATGTCGCTGACTGGCTTCAATATGATGACGGTGTCGAGAGAATCCCACGACTCATCGTCAGGAAGAGTGAGAGTCAGCGTGCGATCCGGGTTTATCTTTAAAGAGACGGGATTGCCGCTCGTCATTAGCTCTGCATGAGTATAGCTTCTTTGATCCTCTGGGGCCGGTAGAGTGATTGCATTGCTTTCGGGAGATTTCAGTATGTGAATGAATTCACACGAATGATCTGGTGATCGAGTAGCCACAAAACCATGTGCGAGTGAATGAATGGTTGCACCCGCTGGAGTAGCCCACGATTTGCTGGGTAACGTATGGCTGATCGATCGACGGATGGGCTGAAGGAGTGCTCCGACCCTTTGCATGGTGGCTAAAACTCGGTCCTCCCAGCCTCCCCCCGCATAAGGACCTGTGGCCCAAGTCACACCCCCGCCATCTAAGTTTGCTGCGGCTTGTATGACTGTATAACGGAACATATCTTCTGCCGAAAATGGAACAGTATTCGTACCTTGTGGCTTCGAAGCGCACCAACTAGATCCCATAACGACAGCATGCGGTTTCTGACCGACGGGCCAAAATGCTCCAGGTTGATCGAAAATTCCACCCCAAAATTCGACTTGGCCGATGTCACTACTGTATGTATCGCCATAGTAATTTTGAATCATGAGTAAGTTCGGACGATTCTTTTTAATGGTTTCCCTGAGGCGCTTGTAATCGATCATCCGATCGTCATCAGAAACCGCAGTTCCTTGATCGAGCCAAAGCCCATCGATTTTGTGACCAAATTGATGAAGGAGATCGGTGTATAAATCATTGATGAAGTCATTCCATTTCTTATAATTGAACAGCTTCCAATCGGGATAACCAGGGTCTCCTGGACCTCCCCAACCCGTGGCGATTTGTTCGTCCAATGTTAAGTCGTGGCCATCACGCGGATGCGTATAAAGAATGACGCGGATTCCTTTTTTTCTCACTGCATCGATCATCTCGCCGATCAGATTTCGTTTCGAAGCGTGACCTTTTAACCAACGATTCATTGCAGTGCTCGGCCATAAGCAATTCATGTTTGCATGCCATGCTGTGAAAATCAGATATTCAATTTGCATGCTCGCTAAGTCTTGCGCAAATTGATTTACATCAAAACGTTCAGCCAAATCATCAAGTCCATTTGGTAAAGTTCCATCCGAGTTCACGGTGACTTTATGAGCGCTCCCACCCCATACATAGTGGACAAAAAGCCCGTACTTCATGAGGGGGAAATTTCTAACGCCATCATTAGGCGCGTTGGCTAAAACGTTTTGAAAGGTGCTAGAAACTTGAAGTTGACCGATACCTGAAAAAATGGACGGGTGAGATGAAGCTCCATAAATGCCTGCTTTCTGAGTGACACCATGAATCTGCAACATGGGAACATGGACTTTACCTCGAAAATCAAGGTCCATTTTCGCGCCACGAGAGATCTGCACTTGACCGCTGCCCAAGGCGCCACGGTGACCGACCGAAAGAACCCCGTCCAGAACCTGAATGCTTCCGGAAAAAGAGTTTACTGCATCGATACGTAGTGTACCACGGCCAAGTTTGACAATGCCTGAACTTTGCCATGTTGTGTCCGATGGTCCGATAGCATCTTTTAACCCGGCAGAAATGGTGAGATCAGCGTTGCGGTTATCTGTTATATCAGAAACATCGAAACATGTTTCTGGAGCGAGATTCCAATATGCATGCAGAGCATCACCAAGTAATTTGGCTCCAGTTGAGCTACGTCCTCTAACTTCGATTTTTCTGGGCAATTCTCCTCCTCCATAATTGTTGTAGTGTTGCGTATTCATTAATTGAATCACCCCGCCATCACAGAATGAAAGAGCATGTGGATTCAGATAGAATTCGCCATTTTGTAAAACACCTTTTCCTTTGACCGTGATGTCCAATGCGGTCTGCTGGTTGTTTGCCGTAGCAGTTACTTTGCCATGACTGATCACCGCATGATGCCCTTGCACTGGCAGGCTTCCATTCCAGCCTTCGTTTGACACATCCGTCCAAACGCCATTTCCACCATTCCAAGTGTATTCTACAGCCATAGCACGCGGTGCCGTCGCAATGAGCGCACAGGAGGTGAAAAGCAGAAACAGGGATGACACGGTCGAAGGGCGTTTAGATGAAATCATGGCGATAAAAATGAGTGTGTTGTGCAATTTTCGATGTTCTTCTAGCAGCTTTATCGTTTTTGTGTCACTTGACGCGATACGCATGTCAGCTAATTTTTTAAAACACTCTAGCGATTTGGCACGATTTGCCTACCCGTTAAAATGATCAGGGCAGTCACGAACTTGATTCATTCGCCATGAACTTAGCGCTCGAAAGTTGCTACAGTTTTCCAAAAATATGGCGCATGGAACATACATCAACCCGATCTATGGTGTAAGCCTTCTGCTTATTCAGTGACCGGTCCGCGATACCGCGTTCTCAACTCTCTCATATCAACAAAGAACGGTATGCTTGCTTTGCTCAAGGACACGACGCGTCAATCGGCATGAAGGCAAAGCTTCACGCTGTAAGACAGCATCAGCACGGAAATCCAGGAAGGAAATGAAGCGAACGATTTTCCAAAATCTCGTGAGTGAACCGGGCGATAGCGATTACACCGGCTCTTTGTCGAGATGAAACGCGTCATGAACGGCACGGGCCGCTTCTTCGATCGATCGTTCATCGACAGTCACGGCGATCTTGATTTCAGAAGTCGAGATCATGCCAATGTTGATGCCCGCATCGCCAAGGGCTTTGAACATCGTGGCTGCAACTCCAGAATGCGATCGCATGCCAATGCCAACCGCCGAAAGTTTGGCGATTCCGCTTTCGGTCTCGATTTTGGCATTGCTGCTCAATTTTTCCAAAACCGGCTTGAGCGCGGCTTGGGCTTTGCCCAGATCGTTCGAATGCATCGTGAAAGAATGACGTGCGTATCCGTCATTGGCGATGTTCGAAATGATCATGTCGAGATTGATTTCCGCCTCAGCCAAGGCGCCGAGGATGGCAGCGGACATGCCGGGTTCATCGGGGATGCCGGTGACAGTGACACGAGATTGCGAGCGTTCGATACTGATTCCGCGAATGACGACGTTTTCCATGGCTGGGTGTTCTTCTAAAACTAAGGTTCCGGGATTTGAATTTAAGCTCGAGCGCACTTCGAAGACGACACCGTACTTTTTAGCGAACTCAACAGAGCGAGATTGCATCACTTTCGAGCCAGACGATGCCATTTCAAGCATTTCGTCGTAAGAGATTTCGGGCAGCTTGCGAGCGTTCGGCACGATGCGAGGATCGCATGTATAGACGCCATCGACATCGGTGAGAATTTGACAGACATCAGCTTTGATCGCGGCTGCTATCGCAATGGCAGTCAGATCCGAGCCACCCCGCCCGAGTGTGTGAATCATCCCTTCTGGTGTCACCCCTTGGAAACCGGCGACGACGAGAGTTTTGCCCTCCGCGAGAAAAGCATTCATCATGCTTGGATCGATGTCGGCAATCCGTCCGCGCGTATGAGATCCTTTGGTGTAAATGCCTGCCTGACGACCCGTGATCGAAGCAGCGGGAACACCGATGTCTTGAAGCGCCATCGCGACCAGTGCGATCGATTGCTGTTCGCCCGTAGAAACAAGTACGTCCAATTCCCGCTCCGAAGGCTGACTCGTCAATTCGTGAGCCATTTTCAGCAGGCCATCGGTGACACCCGACATGGCAGATACAACGGCAACAACCTGATTGCCTTCATCGCGCGTTTTTTTCAGTCGCGCAGCAACATTGCGAATGCGATCCAGTGAGCCGACGGAAGTGCCGCCATATTTTTGAACAATCAGAGCCATGATGGGTAGCGGCGGTCAATTAAAGAGAAAGCGCGCCGCTTGGCAAGCAAATGATGTGCTGCAATATTGGCATTTTTTTAGGCGGACAAGTTATGGAGCTGATGGCGACATCTCCTTCATCCAATCGCCATGAGACAAGGGTTTCAATGATTCGACACTAGGCAAATACGACCAAGCAAAGGCCTGCTTCGGTCCGAGATCGGTGTCGACGATGATTTCCACTCTCTCGTATTCCGCTCCCTCAAAAATGTCGAGTCGCCTCAAGAGGTCAGGGGAAGCAACATAAAGCTCGCCGACAATCCTGGTAGAAGCCGATGCGTCAAATCGTGCCGCCGGATACCAGTCGACCCGATACAACATTCCCGGTGTCGATCCCGATGCCAGCCATCGGGCTTCTTTCATACGCCACGCATTGCTGCCTTCGGAGCGCAGCGTGCCATAAACAAAAAGATGATGTTCAGAGGAGGATTCCGTGCTCATACGATTCGACCAAGGTTTGCGAAAGAGTTGTGAATAAGCTGTGCATGAAGCTGGGGCAACTTTTTGCCATGCAGCAAAAGTCGCGCCATTTTGATTCCACCACGAGTCATTTCACAAGTTATTCTTCGCGTGGAACGATTGCCACAAAAACGAGGAACGGTCATATCCGAGGGTTATTCACATGGAGAAGATGATGAATTTATGTACCTATTTTAAAAAATTCTCTTAGACTCTGTTGATAACTTAGCGCCAAACAGAGGCTCGCGTTGCCATGGGATAAGTGTCGTTTCGTGCATCGGCTTCATTTGTTCGAGGTTCGTCTTAGGGGCATTCCGTGCCGATTCTGTGTCTGAGGTTTGATTTCCATCGTCCGAACCTTCCCAAGTCCTTGTAGGACTCCAGGTGCCTATGTGGATATCAAAGAGCATGGCATAAAAAAACCGCCTGCTTCGTGAGAAGAGGCGGTTTGATGAAAAAAGCGAGTGCCAATCAGTTGGCAGCTACGACATTCACGCGGGTGCCATTCTTATCGAAAAGCACACGGCCATCGCTGAGAGCGAACAAGGTGTGATCCTTGCCCATGCCCACGTTCGTGCCAGCGGTCCAACGAGTGCCGCGCTGACGAATGATGATGTTACCTGCGATGACGGCTTGGCTGCCGAATTTCTTCACGCCGAGGCGCTTGCTGCGTGAGTCGCGTCCGTTTTTGACAGAACCTTGTCCTTTTTTATGGGCCATAACGAGTGAGTGCTAAATGGTTGGGAGTGCGATTAGGCGTTGATGCCAGTGATTTCAAGTTTCGTCAGGTGGCGACGGAAACCGATTTTCTTGTGGAAACCTTTGCGGCGCTTGAATTTGAAAGCGACACCCTTGTCACCACGAAATTGTTCGATGACTTTAGCGACGACAGAAGCACCCTCAACAACAGGGCTACCCACTTTGACGGATGCACCTTCACCAACGAGAAGGACATCAAATTTCATTTCACTGCCGACTTCGAGAGCGAGTTTTTCGACAGCGATTTTGTCGCCTTGCTTGACGCGGTATTGTTTACCGCCT
>RDYF01000178.1 GCA_004293285.1 Verrucomicrobiota bacterium
CGACGCTTTACGTCTATGGTTCCGATGGGCGCACGGCGACATTAGTGACGAGTGGGGAAAAGCTGGGTCAATATGTGGCGGCCGACATTTCCGCGGGGCAGGTGGAATTGGGCGATGCCGTTTACGAGCGGGTCAAAGTCCGGGTGCCGGTGAGCGGTGCGGTTGCGGAGAAGAGCCCCGAGAAAACTCCCGAGAAGGCACCAGAGAAGGCTTCTGATCAGACGCCAGACTTGGCGCCGAGCGAAGAACTGCCGATGATTGAGCCCGTGCCGCTGCCGGAGCTTTGATCCTTGATCGATCGATTCAATCGAGCAAGCGTTTGGTGAAATCGGGCGATGCGACGAAACAACTGGTTTCCCCACGCATCAATCGGTGTCGGTTTCTCGCGATCATCCGATAGAGTGCATTCAGCCATGAGAGCGGGAGGCAGCGAAGAGCCAGTGCCAGCGGTCGGAGTCGGTGCAAATGCTCGGCGATGACCAGTGCGGCTTCGGCGCGCAGAAAAATGGCGTCGTCGGCGATGCGGCAGACGACCAAGGTGCCCATGCTCTCATCGGCATGATGGCTCAGTTGTCGTTGTCGTGCTGTGTGTCCTTGGAGCGAGGCGAAGAGCAAAACCTGACCATGATCCCAGTCTGCGAGAAATCGGGCCGTGCGTGAGCAAAAAAGGCAATGGGCATCGAAGAAGACGATGAGCTTGGATCGGACTTGCTCCGGACGCGAGCTGGGATGCTCGGTGTCGTATCGCTTGAGCGTCTCAGCAAAGGTTTGCTCCATTTCTAACAGGCTTTGGAGAAACTCTCGCGCCGCCCGAGAATGCTCAACGCCATCGATCAGCGCGGACTCGAGATGCTTGTTGCGAGTAACGGCGTAGAGATGAGGGTCCACACCTTTTTCCATGATGGATTGGTGGTGCTTGAGGAAATTTTCGTGTTCGCCCTCAAATTGTTTTTCCTCGCGGTGGAGTAGTGAATCATAGGGGCCAGTTTTGGTGAAAAACTTGACGATGAGCGGGATGGTATCGACCAGCATGAACAGCGCGGTCAGAATCAGATAGGTGTAATAGGCAAACTGACCGCCTTTGTTGCCATCCTCGAACAAACGGTGCAGGGCGAGCGTTTGTGTGAGCACGTCCTTACGTGGCTCGGCACGAATGGCATCGATCGAAGCTCGTTCATCAGCCGCGACGCGGGCGAGTTCTTCTTGCACGCGCGCGAGCTCGACAAGGCGCGTATCGATTTGTTGTTTGATCGTTTCGCGCAAGGAGCTTTGTTGTTGATTGAACGAAGCGGCTTGGTCGTTTTCGACCTTGCGCTTGAGCTCGGCAACGCGGGCTTGTTCGGCTTGATTGGCGAGTTCGATTTCTTTGAGTTTCGTTTCAAAAGTGGCGATCGCATTCGATTCGGCATCGCGTATCATGGTTTCGAGCTGTTTCTTTTCCGTCGTCAAATGCTCGAGCAAGCCGCCAAGACGTCGGGATTCCTCGCGTCGCGGATCGAGCTGGTCCGAGCGGATCGACCGTGCGCGCGGTCCCTCGCCTGAGAGCCCTGAGCGCTGCCCATTGAGCTCGCGTTCGAACTCCGCCTGCCAAAAGCCGAGTTCCGTTTGCACCTTGGCATATTGTGGTGTGAGCTCTGCCGCTTGCGCTTCGATCGCCACCAAGCGGTCCGTGAAAGGCTTCGTCGCTTCCTCCGTGGCCTTTTTTAGTTCTGCTTGTTGCGCCGCGTCGAGTCCAGGAATGGCAGCGCTGGCGTCCTCGGTGTCTTGGATGATGAACTTGGCTTGGAAAGACTCATTCCACTTCTGGCGTTGCTCGGCGAGGTCAGCTTCGAGCGAAGAAATTTGATTTCGCACCTGTTGTTTTTCCTTCTCAAACAGTTGGCGGGTCGATTCGATATTCGCTTGTCGATCCGCTTCAATGACCGTCGAAATGGTATCGCGGAACAGCAGCAGCACCATGGGGTGAGCGATGGTGATCCCCATCAGCATCGCGACGATAAAGCGCAGGGCAAACTGACCTGACTTGCGGAAAAACGACATGAAAGGTCGGTAAGAAGCCAGCAGTGCGCGGTCGATGGCGAGAATGATGAAGGCCCAGACCGTGGCGACGCCGTAGATGACCAGAGGTCGATCGGTCAGAGTCGAGAGTGCATAGGCACAGGCGATGTAAGCAAAGGCGCAAGGCACGAGCACCGTCGCGCCAAAGGCCACATACTTGCGTTGCTCCCAGTTCGGGCAGCGTTCGAGAGTTTCCGAGCTGGCCCCGGAGAGCCAATAGAAGATGCGAGAAAAGAATTTTATTTTCAGGATGGTGGAAAAGATCTTGGGAAATTCATTGTGGCGGAGGCGTCTCGCCTCCCGGCCAACAACATCTGTCGATGAGATCTTAC
Source organism: Verrucomicrobiota bacterium (assembly GCA_004293285.1). Classification (GTDB taxonomy): domain Bacteria; phylum Verrucomicrobiota; class Verrucomicrobiia; order Verrucomicrobiales; family Akkermansiaceae; genus UBA956. The sequence continues at coordinate 2,391 of RDYF01000178.1, forward strand.
AAAAGAAAATTGGGCAAGGAGGCGAGACGCCTCCGCCACGGAGGGCTCATTTTTTTTGGCAAGTGGGGCAAAAGTAGGTGCTGCGTTGGCCTTGGACGATCTTGCGAATGAGATTTCCGCAGGTGTGACAGGGTTGCAGGGTTGATCAGCGCGTTCGTAGACCGAGAGTTGCTGGCGGAAATAGCCGGGTTCGCCATTTTCGCGGAGGAAGTCGCGCAGAGTCGTGCCGCCTTGTTCGATCGATCGCTGCAAGACCTCGCGGATCGTAGTGACGAGTCGATCCAAGCGCGGACGCGAGATTTTTCCTGCTGGGGTCGCGGGATGGATGCCGGCGTGAAAGAGCGACTCCGATGCGTAGATGTTGCCCACGCCGACCACCGTGGCATTGTCCATGATGGCCAATTTGATGGGTCGGGCAAGGCTGCTGAAGCGCTGCTTTAAGGATGTTGCGGAAAAGGCTTCGTCGAAGGGTTCGGGCCCCAGGGATTGGAACAGTGGATGATCGAACGGCGCATCGGTCACGACATGAGTCACAATGCCAAAACGCCGTGGATCGTGATAGCGCAACTGCGCGCCGCTGGCGAGCGTCAGGGCAAAGTGATCGTGCGTTCGATAAGCCAAAGCGGG
>RDYF01000077.1 GCA_004293285.1 Verrucomicrobiota bacterium
CACCGGGCCTTCGATGTGATAAAAGCCATCGACTCCATCGAGCGGTGATTCCAACGGGCATTCTTGCGCGCTGAGAGGATTGTAGCGGGCGAAATTTTCCGCAGGTTGTTGATTCCATTCCATGATGGCAATTGCTTGCTCCAGACCATAGTGCTTGCGCCAGCGCTTAAAGAGCCAATCGGGGTGCGAGTGCAGTTCGGCGGGGGGCAAGTTATCGAGCGATTCCAGCCATTTGGTTTTCTGACCGACCGCGCGACGCAGCACAGCATTGAGCAGGCCTCGGATGTTCGCTTTACCGGCTTCCACCGTTTCATTGACGGCGGCGTGATCGGCGATGTGGAGAATCAGCACCTGAAACAAGCCAATGCGGAGCAGGTCGCGAGCGTCCATGTCCAGCTTGCCGCGGCGCATTTCCGAAATCCAATGATCGAGAACCCGACGGTGACGCAGCACTCCAAAGAGAATGGCATGGAGCAGTCCGCGATCGGCGGGGGAAAGTTGGTAGCGTTGCGCGTGGCGCTCGACAAGAGTTTCGGCATAGTCGTGCCCTTGGCCCCAGGCGTGAAGGGCGGCCTGAGCGGCGCGGCGGATGTTGTGTTTTGCTGGCACACCGCGAGACAATCTCATGCGCGAGAGGATGTCAACCGAGAGCGATCGTAGAAAATCACGGCGCGACAAGCCGACCGAAGAGTCGGCCATTTTGGGCGCGGCTGAGAGGGATGCGGATGGTGACCGTGCGGGCACCGTTTGTGCTAGGACCGAAAGAAACTTCCGCTGCGGTGGGCGCGGTGATGTTGAGGCTCGTCCATTGGCTGAGGTCGCTGGACGATTGGAAGACTTGTGTGGTCGTCGTGTGCGATTCCTCTCTTTGGGTGAAGGTGAAGACGAGGTCGGTCGTCGTGCGAGAGATGCTTGGCAAAATGGCGCGATTCGTTTGCGCTGGATGGCCATTCAGAATGTATTCGAGTTGATTGCTAATGCCATCGGCATCGGGATCGGCGCTCGCTTGTTTTTGCTCGGTAGTGAGAGAAGTGAATCCATTGATCCACGTGGCAAAGCCGATAGGTCCGTTGGTGGTGACGACCAGCGAGCCTGTGCCCGCGATTCGCCCCGAGCTATTCGCGGAGGTGTAAGTGCCTGCGGGCATCCACGAGCCATTGAGGCGCAGAGCGGTGATCGTGTGACTCGAAGAAACCGAGATCGCTCCGGCATCGATCATTACGCTCACCGAAGAAGCGAGTGCATCGCTGCGGGACAGGGTGAGAGTTCCATTTCCTGCTTTCGCTAAGGTCAGAGCACCCGTGATTCGACCCGAAAATGTTTGAGTCGAGCTTTGATTGAGCGTGAGAGTAGAGGGCGTGGTGGAAGAATTCGTCACTGTGCTCACTTGACTCGCGGCAGTACTACTGCGGCGCAGGCCTGCGAGAGTTTGTGAGAAGCCATTCAGATCAAAAGTCGTATTTTCACTCGCATTGGTCACAGCGCCGACATCGATGATGGCGGTGCTGGGTAGGGCATTCGCTGCGCCGAGTCGGAGGTTGCCGCGAACGATCGAGATGTTCCCAGAAAATCTGCTAGCGCCGGACAGCACGACCGTGCCGATGTTCGAGCCGGAGCCCGAGCTGAGAGAAAGCGATTGATTCGCACCGTTGCCGAGGATCGCACCGCTGAGGTGGAGAGTGCCCGAATTCCCTGCGCCGATTCGGCCATTCGAGTCGCCCAGAGTTACCGAACCGCTCCAAGTGGCACTGGCGTTTGGGGCGGTGGTGAGGGATCCCGAGAAATTTCCGGCAGAGCCATTATTGGCTCCCGTGCCGCGGATGGTGATGGGTTTGTTGGTGATCGTGATGGCATCGGCCAAAACGATGGCAGTTCCCGTGCCGACGACATCGACCGAGGGACTGTTGCCTAACGCATTTTCATGAGCCAAGACCAACGAGCCCGAGTTGTTGCCGAGAGTGGTCATGCCGCCATACGAATTTGCGCCCGCGAGTGTGGCGCTGTTCGTGTAAAGATTGCCTGATTTTGTTAGAGTTGCCGCTGTGCCGCCGAGTCGAACAGAAATCGTTCCTGCGACAAGATCGAAGGAATTGGCGGTGAGCAAGCCCGTCCCTGTGACCGATCCCGAATTCAGAGTCATCGCAGCAACGGTATCGGAAAACGATTGGAGATCGAGCGTTCCGCCACTGAGTGTGAGGTTGCCATCGCCGATCGCGTCATCGGATCCTGCTCTTAATGTGCCGGCGCTAATCGAGGTGAGACCGGTCGAGGCATTTCTGCCGGATAACATTTGTGCGCCAGTGCCCAGTTTGACGAGAGAAACCTGCCCCTCGATAGCACCCGCGAAATTTCCACCATTGCCATTGTTCGTGCCGAGAGTCAGCGTAGCCGCGTTAGCGCTCGTGATCGTGCCGCCCGAACCGGAAAGCACGCTGGAACTGGCGGAGATACCATTGAGGTCGAGAGTGCCGGCATGAATCGTGAGATTATTGCCATTCGCTCCGAGCGCATTCGCGACACCTTGCGTGAGCAGGCCACCGTTGAGTGTAAGACCGCCTGTGAACGAGCTCGCAGCATTCAGTAGCACCGATGCTGTTCCTTGAATCGTCACATTTCCAGCGGCGCCGGAGAGTGGGCTAGCGAGAGTGAGAGTGGCTGCGCCATAAGTCGTTAGAGAAAGGGCCGCCCCTGATGCACCCACTTGGCCGCCACGGAGAGTGAGTGGGTTTGCTCCCAAAAACTGCACCTCTCCCGAAGTGAGAGATAGCACATTCGAAGCCGCGCCCATATCGATCGTCCCGGCGCTGAGAGAGGAATCGAGGATGAGTCGATGAACCGACCGCTGGGTGATGAGTCCGCCATTGGTCCAATCGAGATTTCCTGCGGTGTAAGTCGAATTTCGGCTTGAGAACTCGGTGTTGGGATTGTTGGAAGAGCTTGTTAGAGTTGGTGGCAGATAGCGCACTACCTGACCATTCACCACCGTCGCGGGTCCGGTGATGCCCGTGCTATCCTTCACACTCACGCCCGGCAGCAGCCAACCAGTGAGGGGCGGGTTAGAGCGCAGCGAGGCATTTCCGGAAGAGAGGTCAATCAGCAATGTCGCACCAGAGCCTAGCGTCCACGAATCACCGAGAGTGAGTTGCGTCGAGGTCGCGCCGTTGTTAGCGATGACAATCGTTGCCGCAGCATCGGCGGGAATGGTAAGAGAGCCGAGAGTTTGGCTGGTAGGGTCGGGTTTGCTTGATTCGAAAAGTCTAACAAAAGACGGCCCGCGGAAATGGTGGTCGAACCATTGTAATTCGACAAAGCGCTGAGAGTCAGCGTGGCAGGACCACTTTTGGTCAGGGACAGCGAACCGGTGAGCGGCGCGGAAAATGCAGAGTCGGCGCTGGTGCGGACTGTGAGCATTGCGGGAGCCGAGCTGGTTAACTCGTTCGTCGTGCCACTTGTGACCGAGAGACCAGCGACTTCTTGATCAAAGCCGGCCAGATCCAACAGCGCGGAGACGTTCGATAGACCAAACAGCAATGAAGTCGTAGCGGGCAAAGTGCGTGCTGCGGCGAGTCGGATTCTTCCGCCGACGAGAGTGGTGTTTCCTGCGTAAGTGTTAGCGCCCGAGACGACTACTGTCGCGGTGTTATCATTGGGTCGAATCGTTAGACCATTGATGCCTGGTGCGCTTGAGATTGGACCGGAAACAATGAGGGTGGCATTCGCCTGCGCGCCGATGCGGGCATTGTTCGCAGCGAGAATGATAGGGCCTGCCCAGGTATTCGAGCCCGAGCGCGAATTGAGCGCACCGTTGAAAAATGAAGTGCCTCCTTGCCCAGAGATCGTCAGCGATTCCTCGGCAATGGTGATATTGTTCTGCAGTTCGAGCCGGGCATTGTTCGCAACTGTCGTTGATCCCGCACTGGAGCCGAGTGCGTTGTCATCTTGCAGCGTGACGACTCCCGCTTGAATCGTCGTGGGACCTGTGTAGTGGTTGGCTGTGGCGAGAGTGAGAGCATTGGTTCCTGATTTTGTGAGACCTGTCGCGCCATCGATCGATCCCGTGCCGCTGATGGTGAAAGCTTTGGTCGAGTTTGTCACAGAAAACGAACTTGGGCGCAAACTTCCTAACAGAGAAATGGCAGACGCATTGGACCCGGCATCGGTGATCGATACCTGCCGCAGATCCCGAAACACGCGAACGGTGGTGTTTTCTAACCAGTTGGCCGTAGTCGCTTGATCCCAAAGATTCGTGCCGCCGCCCTGCCAGACGAGGGGGATCGACGAGGTTGCATTGTTCGGATTGGTGTTAGCCTGAAATTCCTCTAGGTTCGTCATGCCATCGCCATCGGGATCAGCAGATGCTTGGCTGTTCGGCGAGATAGTGCTGGCAAAGTTTGTGATTTGCCATGATTGAAATGCCGTATTGTCGATAAGCAAGACCGCGACTTCACCCGCGACGGTGGTATCGATGACGGGCAGAAATGTGGCGGGCAAAGTGGAAAAAGTGACCTCGCCGAGAGTGAGATTGCCGCTGTAGGTGATCAGCGTTCTGCGTCCAACACTGAGACCTGTCGTGGGAATGGTGAGTTGCGCATCCAGATGCAAGTCGCCCGTGATGTTGACGCGGTCGGTCCATGCGGGAAACTCGACATTTCCCCCGAGATACGTGCTGCCGACGATGTTCAAAGCGCCATTATTAAGGCGCACCGAGCCCGATGAATTCAGTGGAGAGCGCAGTGTGCCACGTCCCTGGAGCGTGGCTCCTTCAAAGACCTCGCACGAGGCCCCGTGGAGAGTGGCTCCGGATTGAATTTGCAGCGTGGCGCTGGGGAATACGGAAATTTCACTGCTGCCACTGAGCGCATCCGTGGCGGCATCGCCATACGAGAGCGTGCCTTGTCGCACCGTGATGCCCCCACTGACTGTGCCATTTCCGGTAAGGGTCCACGTGCCAGTGCCGATTTTTTCCAGCCCAATGGGATAATTGTTGAAGGGGTCAAAGCTGCCCGCAAAGGTGGTCGATGCATTGCGTCCCCCTACTTGCCAAGTGACTGTGCCAGGAAAATTTTGGCTACCAGAAATGGCCGATGTCGAGATCCCAGAGAGGCTGCCGATGGGCACCGTGACGCCCTCGGCGGGAGGGGTTGCAGTGAATTCCATGCGCACTTGCTCCAAGTTCACGGTAGCCAAGGGAAGGCCCAATGCGGTTCCCCATTGCAGGCGAGGATCGTTTGCGCCAGAGGTCGGTCGTTTGACTTGGAGGATGCCCGAAAAATTCGACCAATCTCCCGTGACCGAACTGCGGAAATAATTCACCGTCAAGTCCAGCGTGCCCGAACCAGTGAGCGAGCCTGCGAGTGAGGAATAAGGTGGGGCGTTGATGCCGCGAACGGTGTCAAAGAGTGCACCCGTCTGGCCCGCGGGGACGATGAGGTCATTGGGCAAGGCACCGTAAATGCCATTCAGATTGTCCGTGTGGCCGTGCAGCCTCAGCGAGCCGCCTTGAAATGTGATGGGTCCAGTGCCAAGGCCAAAAGGATTGGCTGGTGCCGTGATCGAACCCGATGTCGGGGTGGCGTTTGACGAAAGAATCAGCGAGCCGCCTTGAAGAAAAGTTCCGCCACCAAAGGAGTGTCGTGTTTCAAAAACCAGAGTGCTCGTCGTGCTGGTCAGTGTGGCATTTTGCGAGAGAGTGAGAGTGGTCGCATTGACCACTGCGGCAATCGTTGTGCCCAGTGGAATCCCTGATCCCGTAACGGTCATGCCGGGCAGAAGGTTGGTCGTGCTCGATACCGTCGCTTGTGCGCTTGCGTTGGTGATCGAGCAATTCGTTAGGGTATGTTGCGCGATGTTGAGAGTCAGCGAGCCATTTCCCGACTTCACCAACGAGGCCGCACCAGCAATCGGGGCTCCACTGAAGGTGTAAGCGCGCGCTGTGGAGTTCTGCACCGTAATCGATTGTGGCGTTACGGTGCGTGCGATGGTGACCGAGCCACTGCTGGCGCTATCGGTAAAAGTGACTTGGTCGCCACCAAAAAACGTCGCAGGCGAGGCTCCGGACCAGGCTGTGGTATTTTGCACATCCCAAATGCCACCGCCGCTTCCCGTCCACGTGAGATTGGCATTCGAGCCCGTGACCACCAATCGCACAAAGCCCGGCGATGCGCCACTGGGACTATGCTCGAGCGAAAACGTTTGTCGTGAGCCCGTAGGGAGGTTCGAGGAAAAGGTCACATTCGTCGCTTGCAGTGGGCCGCTGGTGGTGATCAGTTCGTAAGTGCCAGGACTGAGACTGCCATGGGTCAATTGAAAGACAAACTGGACATTTCCCGTGAGTTGGATGGTGCCGCCATTCGCAACCTGCAAGCGGTCGTTGCCGCTGTTCGGATTGTTCGATAGATCAAATGCGAGCACAGGTGAGCTAAGATTCAGAGAAGCCGCCGTGAGCGTTCCTGCGGCGCGGCCATTTTCTGCTCCAGGAGAAATGATCGCCCCGGCAGCGGTGGTGAGAGAGCCAGCCATGGTGCCGGTGCCACTGAGCGTAGCATTCGCGGCGATCGATACCGATGACGTGCCAAAACTTCCGAGCAATGCCAAAGCCCCTGCATTGACGTCGGTATTTCCCGTATGCGAGCTATGGCCCGTCAGCGTGAGTATGCCGCTGCCCGTTTTGATAAGACGAGCATTGCCTGCGAATGATCCCGCGAAAGTCGAGTCCGTGTTCAGTGCACCAATCGTGTAAAACGGTGGACCTGCCGTGCCGCCGCCGAGCGTTCCCGTGCCCTTCAGTGCGCCGATTCCAAAAGTATTGCCACCGGAATTGGTCGTGCACGTGAGCGAGAGCGGAGCTGGGAAGTCCACGGTCGCGGCACTCCATCCATTGAAAGAGGCACCGTTAAAAATCGCGCTGATGCCAGGATTGCTGCCGCTGTAGGTGAAGTTCAGGTTTCCTTCAAACGCATTCATCGCACCTCGCAGTTGGATGACGTTATCTGTGCCTTGATGTTCGATGTTCAGCGTTCCTTCGCCGGTGACTGCTCCACTGAGTTGCAGTCGACGTCCCGTCTGAATCGTCGCCGTTTCACCCGATGGAATCAGCAGCGGTGCGGTGAGATTTTGCGTGCTTGAAGAGTTTGGCCAAGCATTCGCGAGAGTCGATTGATTGCGTAGGGTCAATGGCCCTGACGGCAGTGTCCCAGAGTTCGATAATCCACCTAACACCACCGTGCCGCCATCGATCAGTCCTGAGCCTGTGCCCGTGTGCGGGACGCGCCAAGTAAGCGTGCCCGTGCCCGATTTATTCAGGCCGCTACTGCCAGTGATCGAGCCCGTTCCTTCAACGGTGAAATTTTTCGTGGAATGGTTGATGGTGATCGACGATGGACTGAGAGAGCCCGTGACTTTGATGGAGGGTGAGTTGGAGCCACTGTCGTCGATCGTTACGGCATCGCCCTGGGCAAAGGCGGTGGGGCCGGTGAGCGAGGAAAAATGGGCACTCGTGGTATCCCACAGATTGGTCGCGCCATCGCCGATCCATGAAATCGGGCGCGGCTGAGGGGTGGTGGTGACGATGAGCAATAAGGGCTGCGTCCACTGGTCGCCGGTGGCGTCTGTCACGGTAAAGAGAAAACCCGCGCGGCCCGAGGTTTCGGTGGTGGGGGTGAAGCGGACGATGGCATTTCCCGGTCCACTTTGGGCGACGCTGCCATTTCTGATCGACGACACGGTAAAGACCGGGCTCGCTGTGAAGCCCGAGGTGAATTTGCGTAAGTCCACTTCGACGAACGATGGCGATTGAGCGGTACTGCGGCCTACACTGCCATGGGGCACGGCTTTGAAATGAAGGTATTCTTCGAGGCGAGTGTAGCCAGCCATGGTGCCTGCAGGAAAAAAAGAATTCGCCGTGTCAGTGGCGTTGAGGATGGTATTGTGATCGGCGACCGCTTTGTTGTAACCGACGGCGTCCTCCCAGTCGTCGGGCATGCCATCGAGATCGCTGTCGAGAGGGGCCGTAGTCGATCGCAGTGAGGCAAAGGCTGTTCCCGTCGATAGACCCAGTTCCAAGGGGTCGGCGATGATGCCACGCTGCAAGTTTGCCGTGCGCGTGACGCAGAGTTGGGTGATTTCATCGCGTAGAGGCCGCGACCCAATTTCCATGCGGGTCGCGCCGACCTGAGACAGCACCTTCTTGTGAGCGAGTCGACGAGAATCAAGGGTCACCGGAGCGCCAACGACAGCAGCACCCGTTACACCATCGATCGTCTGCGGCCAAGGTGTAGGTGTTTGGTTGTAGGAATTGGAACTGACCATGCCGTAATTCGTGCGGCTGACATCGAGCAATCCATTCGCCGAGCCATCCAGCGCGCTATCGCTCATGTGGAGCTGGAAAATGTTTTCATTCGCGGCATTGAGTCCGCCGCCGTAAATCGCTTCCGTGGTATTGCCGCCGTGGATGAAATAACTCCCGCGGATGTTCACGCGTGCGGTGGGGTCGGTCGACGCGGCCATGTTAAAGCCATTGTTCCAGCCGAAGCTGACATTGTTGACCCAATCAAACACCGAGGGACTGATGCATTTGGGATTGCGCGTGTGGTTGTTCGCCCACAGCGTGTGGTGAGCCGTGGCGTGATTGATGTCCCAGAGTCCACCGCACGAGTGACCACTGAGACCCCAGGCGTTGATGGACCATTGAAAGGTGAAAAATTCCGGTGGAGTGCCGAATGACGAGAGATTTTCATCGGTAGAAAACATCACGTCGCAGTGATCGAGAATGATGCGCTGCGCATTGGCGATATCGACCGAATCCCCACCGGCGGTTTGTTTGCCATAGCGCCAGCGGATGTAGCGGACGATGAGATCATCGCCCGTGAGATTCATCGTATTGTTCCAAAAGCAAATGCCATCACCCGGCGCCGTTTGTCCGGCAATGGTGATTTTGTTTTTGTTCACCGAGAGCCCGCCACCCGATCCGGAGGGCAAGCGGATGTGGCCGGAGACCGCAAAGACAATCGTGCGACCCGATGCAGGGGCCGTTTGGATGCCGTTGGCAAAAGAACCCGCTCCCGAGGCATTCAAGTTGGTAACAATGTAGACGTCACCGCCGCGTCCGCCTGTCGCTGTCGAGCCAAAGCCCTCCGCACCAGGGAACGATGGCAGCTGGGCAAAGGTCTGCGTCGACAGCATCAAGGCTGCCAGGAGGGTGGGCGCGCTGGGTTGCATGTGGGTTGGTCAGAAAAAATAGTGATCGGACAGCAGAACACTCCGACGAGATCGACCATCGGAATGAAGCATTTGTCTTACAAATTCAGTCACAACAATACGGCGAAATCGAGCAAGTTCTGCTGCGATTGAGCAATTTTTTTTGAAAAAAAGTTTGGCGCGATTTTCGGGTCTCAGATCGGCCCAGCGAGTCAATGGTCACTGCTGCGTTGAGCGATGATCACAGCGATGGTCATCAGCAAGCCGCCGCCGATGAGGGATGCATGGATCGTTTCATTGGCGATCGAATGACCCATCCACTGGCCGATGATGGCGGGCAGAAAAAGGGCGATCACACTGGTGAAAAGCGGTTCCGTGGCATAGATCAGTCCGGCCTGAATGGCGCTGATGTGACGCTGCCATCGGTTCATCAGTAAAAATGCGGCAATGCTGCAGAGCAATGTCATCGTCAAGATGATCAAGGCGGCAGGGAGGGAAGAGACCACCCACCACATTTCATTCATCGCATGGCTGGTATGAATGGCCGCGGGAAGGGCCATCACGACGATGCCGAGAAACATGATCCACGTGGTGGCTAAGCTGCGATTCTCCTGATAGCGGGGACTTTCTAGGCAGAGAATTTGTCCTGTGAAAATGAAGGCAGCGAGCAGTGTTTCCGATTCTCCTCGACCGAGAGAAAAGTCCTGCCACGAGATCTCCGAGAGCCATGCCATTCCCGTCATGACCAAGGCGGTGGCCATCAGCAATGACAGGCTCGGCCAACGGCGTCGGATAATGCAGCAATAGACGGGGAGAAAAACGCAGTAGGTTTGCGTGATGAAAGCACAAGTCGAGGCACTGGTGTAAGCTAGCGCATCGGCTTGCAACCACATGCCCATACCGCCGCAGAAGGCGAGGATGATTCCCTGCTCCCATTCGCGTCTGGTGAATCGGAAGCGCATTTTGATCAGCCATGGCAGGAGTAGGATGAGGCCCAGCCCAAAGCGAGTCACCATGAGTGAAAGCGACAGGAAAAGGTTCGAAGCTCCCGGGCACAAGGAGCGTTGTTCGACATACAGCACTTGCACCAGGGGAAAGCTCAAAGCCCAGAATAGGGTCGCGACGAAAAGCAGCGCTATCGCTTTGTGGCTGGAATTGACAATCATGCAGCGGCTCAAAGTGCGGCGAGATGGGCATTTATGCAAGATTCAGAAATTTTTCATTTTGTCATGCCGTATCCATGCGACAGTTGTCCATGGCTCGTCTGCTTTCACCGCCGAAACTGATCGCTCAATTCGAGTGCGGATTGATCGATCGTGCGCAGCTTCACGCGGCGATGGCTCAACACGCGCAGGTGTTGATCGAGGAAATGCTGCACGAGCGCGAATTTCCAGAGGAATCGCGATGGGAGCAATGGCGCAATCGGCTGGCGGCGAATCGACTCAGCGTGCAACATGGCGAAATCCGCATCCGCGAATTGCTTCATGCGCTGAGTGACTTGGATGACTTTGCTCCTGCGGATTTGTTGTGGAATGTGGCACATCGGCATGTGCCGCTGCATTGCTTCTTCCGCACCAAACGCGCGCCGATTTTTCGCATCAAGTCGATGACCAGCGCTGCCGCGCAGGCGCAGTTGGTGGTGGAATACAGTGAGGGGAAAAGCACAACGGTCGTGCGCGAGACTTTTCAGCTCGCACGCGACCGCAGGTGGCAGTGGCAGGTGATTTCCCGCGAGGCTTACATGCCCATGGGGTAATCGTTTTCGCCGTGTTCGGCACGATCGAGCCCTTCCGCTTCTTGCTCGGCGGAAACGCGCACGCCGATGGTCGTTTTGATCAGGAAAAACAACACCAAGGTCGCGATCGCCGACCACACGATGGTGACTCCGAGGGCGAGAGATTGGATCGCCAATTGCTCGCCGATGGGCTTGACGATGCCCAATCCGCCGAGAAATTTTTGGCCAAAAAACGACAGCAATAGCGTGCCGAGAATGCCGCCCACGCCGTGCACGGCAAAGACGTCGAGCGAGTCATCGATGTGCCATTTTTCGCGAATCAGGCTGACGGCAAAGTAGCAGACCACCGCTGCGATCGCGCCGATGGCGATGGCGCCCAGCGGTCCGACATCGCCCGATGCCGGGGTAATCGTTGCCAGGCCCGCGACGAGACCCGTCACCATGCCGACGATGCCGACTTTGCCATTGCGGATTTTTTCCAGCAACATCCACACCAAAGCGGCGGAGCAGGCGGAAAGATGGGTCACGAGCATGGTCATCGCAGCACTGCCGCCGGCAGAAAGTTGGCTACCGGCATTGAAGCCAAACCAACCGACCCAGAGCATCGCAGCGCCGATAAAGACCATCGATGGCTTGTGCGGCGGATGCGGATGATGCGGAAAACCCTGACGCTTGCCGAGCAGCATCGCCAGCACCAGCGCGCTGACACCCGCCGTGGCGTGAACGACAATGCCGCCCGCCAAATCGCGCACGCCCATTTGGAAAAGCCAACCGCCACCCCACACCCATTTGGTCACGGGGGCGTAGACGATGGCCAACCATAGCGCCGAAAACAGCATGACGGCAGAAAATTTCATGCGCTCCACCACCGCACCGATGTAGAGGGCGGGCGTGATGATGGCAAAAGTCATTTGAAACATCACAAACAACAGCTCAGGAATCGAAGTGCCGGGTGCGATGCGATCGGTCGTGATGCCGCGCAGTCCCACGGCACTCAGGTCGCCGATCCAGCCGCCCGTTCCTTTGAAGGCGAGGCTGTAAAGACCTGCCACCCACAGCAACGAGGCGATGAAGGCAATGCCCGCACACTGACCGAGCACCGACAGCATGTTCTTGCCGCGCACCAGGCCACCGTAAAACAGCGCGAGCCCCGGCATGGTCATGAAGAGCACCAGCGCCGTCGATGTGAAAATCCAGGCGCTGTTGCCGCTATCGATGGCCGGTGCAGCGGTTTCTTGTGCTTGAAGAAGCCCCGCAGAACAGAGCAACGAAGATCCGACAATCGCGGAAATTTTTCTTGGCAGGAAATGTGCCACTCATGAATTTTATTCATGTTTTTTAGGGCGCGTTTAGCAGGGATTTAGCCATGGCCTTGGACTGCGGAAGCCCTGCTGCCGCTTTTTGCGAAGCAGCCCTGCTGCGAGCTGCCTTCCGCTCTCCGACATCCGGATTGGGAGAAAAAGCCGTCTTCTTTTCACCGAGCGTCCCACCTGTGTGCCTTGGCCGAAGCCATGGCCTTGGACTGCGGAAGCCCTGCTGCCGCTTTTTGCGAAGCAGCCCTGCTGCGAGCTGCCTTCCGCTCACCGACTCCCAATTAGAGAAATTATCGTTTTTTCACCGAGCGTCCACCCACAAAGAGCCGGACAGCAGGGCTGTCTCGGCGAAGGCGGCAGCAGGGCTTCCGCAGTCCAAGGAAGCTTCCCTTCACAATCAGCGATGCAATTGCCGTTTCTTCATTTCAGCCAAACACAGCTTACATTCTCTCGGGAACGGCGATGCCGAGCAATTGCAGGCCTTTTTCCAGTGTTCTTGCGGTGACATCGCAGAGGGTGAGTCGCGAGTAGCGCGTTTGCCCCTCAGCTTTGAGCACGGGGCAGGCCTCGAAGTAGCTGTGGAATGCGCGCGCCACTTCCAGCAGGTAGCTGGTGAGGATGTTGCAAAGCGCGCGAGCAAGCGGGCGAGGTGAATTTCGGCTTCTTCTTTCAGCTCAATCGCTGCTCCGGGCGTGAAGGTTTCTTCCAGCTTGCGGAAGATCGAGCGCGAGCGCACGATGCTGTAAAACAGATACGGCGCGGTGTCGCCTTCGAGCGCGACCATTTGATCGAGATCGAACACGTAGTCGGACATGCGGTGGTGGGCGAGTTCGGTGAATTTCACCGAGCCAATGCCGATGGTTTCGGCAAGGGCTGCGCGCTCGTCATCGGTCTCCACGCGACTGCGTTCTTGCACGGTCTTGCGCGCGGCGGCGACGGCGTCGTCGAGCACATCGGCGAGCTGCGGCAGGTCACCGGCACGTGTTTTGAGCGGTTTGCCATCGGTTCCGAGAATGGTGCCGAAGGCGATGTGTCGAAGGTCGATTTGGCTCATGCCAAGGCGTTGGGCAACGGCGAAAAGTTGTTGGAAATGCAGTGATTGACGGTGATCGACCACATACCAGATGGCATCCGCTTGCCACTCGCGCTGGCGGAAAGCGAGCGTGGCGATATCGGTGGTGGCGTAGTTGAAGCCGCCATCGCTCTTGCGAATCATCATCGGAAAATCCGTCCAATCGCCATCGCGGCGGATCAAAAATGGATCTTTCGCGGGATCGGCGATGCTGCCATCAGAAAACAAGCACACCGCCCCCTCACTCTCGCGGGCAAGTCCCGCAGCGAGGAGTTGATCGACCAAGGGGGCGAGCTCGCCGTTGTAAGCACTTTCCCCCAGCCAGTGATCGAAGGAGACATCGAGGCGATGGTAAATTTCTTGCAGTCCTTGTTTCGAAAGCTCCAGACAACGCGTCCAGATGGCCAGGTTTTGTGCATCGCCTTGCTGCAATTTGACCAATTCCTGTCGACACGCCTCGCGGATGGTTTCATCGGCTTTCGCGGCATCGCTGGCGAGTCGATAGAGGCGCAATAATTCGGCGAGCGGCTGCGCCCGCAGGGCTTGCTCGTCGACTTCTTTTTTCCACGCCCAGGTGACCATGCCAAATTGCGTGCCCCAGTCGCCGATGTGATTGTCGGTGATGACGTGGTGGCCGACGAATCGAGCGATGCGCGACAGGCTTTCGCCGAGAATCGTCGAGCGGATGTGCCCGATGTGCATGGGTTTCGCGACATTCGGCGCGGAGAAGTCGATGACAATTCGGCGCGGTCGAGGCGTCAGCGCGACGGCGAGACTATCATCAGTAGCGGCTTGTTGGGTGCGTTGTGCGTAGATTTCCGGCTTGATGCGGAAATTGATGAATCCTGGGCCGGCGATGTCGATGGCTGAAATGGCATCCACAGGCCAGGCGGCCACGACTTTTTCAGCTAGGGCGCGCGGGTTCATTTGGTTCGCCTTCGCCAGCACCATGGCGGCGTTCGACTGATAATCGCCGAAGCGTAGGTCATTCGCGGGTGTGACCATCGCCGTGGTGGGAGCACCGAGCAGATCAGAGAGAATGGTGTTGAGCGTGGCTTCGAGTTGCTGAGAAAGTGTCATGATGGAGAGCGGCGGTGGCTGCTTGTAAGGCGAATGGGCGAAGATTTCCACCACAAATGCGCGTTGGGAGACTTTTGCGAGGTGAGGGGAGGGGGATTTTCCAGCGTGGAGTTGTTCACCTTACGATATGGCACTCAAAAACCATTCGCAAATTTCGCTCTCATCGTCTCAGATCAAAAGTCCTGCGGTCGCGGGTTATTTCAGAGCTTTCATCTAACACCATGAATCCGAATCCTGACATTCGTTGGAAACAACGTTTTCAAAACTTTGATCGTGCGTTTGTCTTGTTGCGTAGTGCGATGGAGAACGGTCCTGATGCTCTCAATCCATTGGAGAAGGAGGGGGTGATTCAGCGTTTCGAATACTGCTTCGAGCTCGCATGGAAAACCATGAAGGATTACCTGGAAGAGGGTGGATTCGTTTTTGCCACAATTACGCCGCGTCAGGTCCTGAAAGACGCCTACGCCGCCAAGATTATCGATGATGGACAAGTTTGGATCGACATGCTCGACCAGCGCAATCTTCTCTCACACACCTACAGTCCTGTCGTCTTTGAGAAAGCGGTGGAGGCGATTCACCAACGCTATCTTGCTGGCATGGGTCAATTGCACGAATTCATGCAAGAGGAGGTTATGAAATGACGCCTCCACCACTGAAGCCGGCGGAACTGGATTTGGTGCGTTCCGTGTTTCGGCAACATCCTGAAGTGATGAGCGCCACTCTCTTTGGCTCTCGCGCCAAGGGAACGCACAACGATCGCTCTGACGTTGATCTTGTCGTCGCAGGGGATATTGAGCCACTGCGTGCCGAGGCCATTGCGTCGGAACTGGAGGATTTGCCCTTGCCATATCGCTTTGAAGTGCAAGCTCTTGCTCATATTCAATACCAACCGCTCTTGGAACACATTCGTCGGGTTGGCATTGTCATTTATTCTGCATCGTGATGGGTCGCGCTAGAACGCAAGGCATTTGCCTTAGTGTCGTTGCGCAAACAGCCGGTAAGCGGAAGATTTTCTTCTGTCAATGCGTGCGGTGGTATTTTCTGGCATGCGCGCGGGTGAGATTGTAGCGTCACGCCATGGCGATGCTATGGTCCATGGGAGAATGGTGCGAGGAAACGGATTTCACTGTCTCTTCCCGTGATCGCGCTTTGTTGCATGGATTGGCGGCTTTTGAGACCATGCTCGCGATCGATGGCGTGATTCAGCATGAAGCCAGGCATCGTCGACGCATGGCGCGTACGGTTGACGCGCTGGGGCTTGCGGATGTCTCTGGGCTCGATTGGGAGCGAATGGCCGCAGAGCTTTGTGAAAAAAATGGACTCGGGCGTGGTCGGGCCCGACTTCGCTTGACGGTCACGTCAGGTGAGGGGGTACTGGCAGAACCGGGCCCCGGCGCTGGTGCGATGGTGTGGATGACGGCTCAGCCACTTGCAGAAATGGCATCGAGCTGCCGCATCGTAACATTGCCATGGGTGAGAAATGAACGGAGTGCCCTAGTCGGGATGAAAACGACTTCCTACGCCGAAAATTTGTTAGGCTTGCAGTGGGCCAGGGCGCGCGGGGCAGAGGAGGGGATTTTTTTCAATACTCGCGAT
>RDYF01000193.1 GCA_004293285.1 Verrucomicrobiota bacterium
TCGAAGCGCCACCGCCCACATCAAGGAAGTTGGCGGGTTCGCCACCGTAGTGTTTGATGATGTCCATCGTTGCCATGGCAAGACCAGCGCCATTCACCAGACAGGCAATGTTGCCATCGAGACCGATGTAATTGAGTTCGTATTCCGAAGCGGCCACTTCGCGTGGATCCTCTTCTTCCTTATCGCGCATCGCCACGATGTCGGAATGACGATAGAGCGCATTGTCGTCGAAACCAAACTTGGCATCGAGCGCCAAAACGCGGCCATCGGGCGTGGTGACGAGTGGATTGATTTCCAGCATCGAACAATCGCAGGAAATGAACAAGCGGTAGAGATTGCCGAGCAATTTGGCAAACTGCTTAGCGAAATCGCCAGTCAGGCCGAGAGCCGCAGTGATTTTCCGCACCTCGTAGGCTTGCAGACCAAGCAAGGGGTGAACGAACTGACGGATGATTTTCTCCGGAGTATTGTGAGCGACGTCTTCGATGTTCATGCCGCCTTCGGTCGAGGCAACGATCACTGGACGGCAAGTCGCGCGGTCCATCAAGATGGCGAGATAGTATTCATGGGTAATGTCCACCGCTTCGGCGACCATCACCTTGCGCACCACGCGACCCGCTTCGCCCGTTTGCACGGTGACGAGCGTTTCATTGAGCATCTTCGAGGCGAACTCGGCGGCTTGTTCGGGGGATTCGATCAAATGCACGCCGCCCTTAAAGCCATTTTTGAAATGACCTTTGCCACGGCCACCGGCATGAACTTGTGCCTTAATGACCAAAGGCGAACCCGCAAACTCGCGGGCAGCGGCTTCAGCCTCGGCGGGGGTCGATGCCACTTTGCCCTTTGGGCTAGGGACTTGAAAACGGTCAAACAGCTCTTTCGCTTGGTATTCGTGGATGTTCATAAAACCTGAGGAAACATTTTTCCGCGCCGAAGTCATGCATCTGATGTCATTTTTGACATGAACAAGATTCATTAACGATACGAAAGCAAATCAGCGCGTCAAAGCAGTCGGCCGTATTCCCGGGCGGGACGAAAATCATTGTGAACAAGCGAGGGAGAAAATTTTTCCTGATTGGAACGCTAGCGGGCCCTCGAGCATGATTTTGACAGAATTTCAGAATTTTTCAGAATTTCGTCATAGCCATCATCCCTCGATCCACCAGTCCGATCCCGCTTCGTTCAGGCTCCCAAATCTCATTGCATCTCCTTCTACGTTGATTCAGAAAATTCTGAAATTCTGTCAACTCGGCCACCCTAGATCGAGATCAACTGTTGCCCTTTGTCTGCCTTACCGAGCAGGGCTTTCCCAAGCTTGATCGCAGTGAGACGAAGATCAGCCTTTTTCATTGGCAAAGAAAAAAAATTCTCCTAGTCTGCGCCCGTGTTCGGAATTCGCTTGAGTGTTATTTTCTCCATGATCTTGCTGACTGCGAGTGCATGGTCAGAGCATGTCATTGTTTCAGGAGGACCTTCTCTGAACCGCTGGGAGCAATATCGCGTGCCGGAAGACCAGCACGACCGCTGGTGGGCCAATTTCATTCGTGGGGGCACGATGCGAATGGATGAGATTCGACGCGTCTACGGTGCACAAGCCCCGATCGTTTGGATGGTCTACCGCCCCGCCTACGATCTGCGTGGCCGCGAGGATCGGCAGAATTACTTGGGCATGATTCAAGAGCAGGCAAGCAAACGCGGCGCTTCTCTCGTTTGGGTGAATTCTGGCAGCGACCTGATCCGTGCGCTGAATTCGATGAAACGAGGATCGATCGTGACCTTCGATTATTTTGGTCATTCGAACAAGCATTGCTTCTGCCTCGATTACGGCTCGGAAATCATCGCCACGAGCACGCAATGGCTCCATGAGCGCGACCTCGGACGCATCAAGTCCTCCATATTTCATCGTCACGCCTACTGCAAATCTTGGGGCTGCCACACAGGTGAAAGCATGTCGGCTGTCTGGAAATCCAAGCTGGGCATCACGCTCGAAGGCGCTCGTGGCAAAACCGACTACCGCGCACTCTCTCAAGGAAAATTCCCTGCCGTCTCAGGTGGCTGGGTTCGATAAACATTTTTTCTCATGACCTACGACCAACTCATCGATCTCTATCGTCTCCCCCTTTTCGAACTTATCGAACGCTCACGTGCTGTTCACAAGGCAAATTGGCCCGCGCAGGAAGTGCAGCTTTGCACGCTTCTCTCGATCAAGACCGGTGGTTGCTCGGAGGACTGCTCGTATTGCGCGCAGTCGGCTCGCTACAAGTCGGGGGTCGATGCCGAACGTTTGATGTCGAAAGATGCCGTCATGGAACGCGCGCGCCAGGCGCTTGCGACGGGATCGACGCGTTTTTGCATGGGCGCAGCCTGGCGTGG
>RDYF01000194.1 GCA_004293285.1 Verrucomicrobiota bacterium
CCCTGCGGGAAAGGTGTCGATCTGCACGATCTGAAACTCGCCCTCGGTCAAGGTGCCTGTTTTATCGACAGCAAGTCGATGGATGGTGGCGAGTTTTTCCAAAGCAATGCCACCGCGAAACAAAATCCCCCGCTTGGCGGCGGCGGCAATCCCGGAAAGAATCGCACTGGGAATGGAAATCACCAAGGCGCAGGGCGAGCAGACGACCAATAACGTCATGGCACGGTAGATCGCCGATGGCGCGCTTTCGCTGCCGCCCCATGCCGGTAAGCCGCCGACCCAGTGCCACCAGCAAAAGGCCGCGATGCTCATCAACAAAATCCCCAATGTGTAAGGTGTGCCAAATCGGTCGGTGAACCGCTGCGAAGGCGCTTTGCTCGCTTGGGCGGTGCGAATCAGGCGAATGATCTTCGCATGCGCGCTCTCGGAGGGTAAGCGAGTGACTTCGACGTCGACCAATCCCCAGCCATTCAGAGTTCCGCCGAATACGCCGTCACCACGATTTTTGTCCACCGGAATGGCCTCGCCGGTGAGCATGGATTCATCGGCGGACGTTTGACCGCTGATGACTTTTCCATCGATCGGAAACAAAGCCCCTGGCAGAACACGGATCATGTCGCCCAGCGCAAGTTCATCGACATTGACTTCGGTCACAACATGGTCGTCTCCCACCCGCATGGCTTTTTTCGGGGCATCGCGGAAGAGCGAACGGATTTCGCGCTCGGTCCGCGCCATCGCCATGGCTTCGAGCGCACCACTCAAGGAAAAAAGAAAAAGCAAGGCGGCTCCCTCCCACCACGCGCCGATGCCTGCGGCACCGATGGCCACAATGAGCATCAGAAAATGAATGTCGAGACGTGCCTGTTTCAGGTCGTCCCAAGCATCGATCAAAGCATCCCAGCCCCCCGCCAGATAGGAAATGCCATAGCAAAGCAAAACCCACTCTTTCGCAACTCCCAGACGATCCAGCCCAAGAGCAGTCAGCAAAACTGCACCGCAGAGACCTGCCGAAAACAATAACCATTTCCACTCGCCTTCTGCTTTGCCCGCATCAATCACGCCGTGATCGTATCAGCCCCACTCGCTACTGGCGAGCAGGATTTGCTGCTGCAATCCGCACGATTTTGCAAATGCTGCGCAGTCTTATCGATTGCTTGTCAAAGGTTCTCGAAGGGCGTAATGTGAGATTGTATGAAAACGATCGTTACCGCACTCGACTTCTCGGACGCTTCCGAAAAGGTTCTATCCGCCGCCATCGCCATGGCTCAAGCTCAAGGTGCCAGCCTGCATCTTGTTCACGTGCTCGAACCGACGCCGAGTTACACAGCCTATGGCATGACACCTGAGGAATTTCCCGCGATCCAGGTGTTTCAACAGGAATCACAAAGTCGCGCGGAAATCCGCCTGCAAGAAGCGAAAAAAACAGCCCTTGCCACGATTTCGGATGTGCATACGGAACTGATGATCGGCTCCGCCTTGCATTCGATTGCCGAATACTTGCGCCAGAAAAATGCCGACCTCGTCGTCATCGGCTCTCACGGTCACGGCGCGAGGCCATTTGCCCCACTCTCGTCATCCCCTGCCCTGCTCCGTGATCGAGCTCCATGCATCATCCCGGAGGGATGCCAGGTGGTAGCCGGTGGTTGAGACCCATGGGCGACACCACCGGAAAACGCGCCCCCCACCTGCATTCCGCATCCTGGAGGGATGCCAGCCATGCGGATGCAGCACAGGGTTTACTTTTTCATGGATGGGGATTTCACGAAAATTCTACGATGCCAAATTCTCATCATCCGTGTGATCCAGCGTTGCTAAATTTCCTCATTTGTGCCATGCATCGCGCGTGCGATCACTCCACGACCTCAGCTTTGCCGAAATGGAGCAAATTCTTTGCGCCGATGGCTTGAATGCCATTCACGCGAAGGCGTTGTGGCGTGCGCTTCATGGTCATGCCGACCTACTCACTTCCGTGCCCAGCCATTTCCTCGGCCCCTTGCAACGCTGGCTCGACGTCAATTTTTACGCGGACGAAGCGCGTTATTTCATCGATGCCCCCGAGGTTGCGGCGGAAACGAAAAGTAGCGATGGCATGACGCGCAAGTTTTTGCTGAAACTCCGCGATGGCAAAACCATCGAAACCGTGCTGATGGGCTACGACGGC
>RDYF01000078.1 GCA_004293285.1 Verrucomicrobiota bacterium
CGATTTCGATGAATCGACCATCGACTCCGCCCGCGCCTGCGCCGAGTGGTTGACGGAAAAAATCGCAGCAAAGCAATTCTGGCCGCCTAACGAAAAAACACCCTTCGATGAATTCGCCATCCTCGCCAGCGGCAGCAACTTCGCCACGATCTGCCAAGAGCCATCATGAACCAGGGGGTGTCGCTCAATTCGTTTCTGCTTCTCCCAAAAGTCGGCGGCTGTATTCGCTGGTGAGGATCTCCATTTGTTCGATGGCAATGCGGTTGAGTTTTTGCAGGCGGAGAGGTTGCGGCATGGCTTCGTTGATGAAGAGGGCGTTCAAATTTTCCAGATTGGCCAGGCAGACGAGCTGGGAAGCGTTGGCTTGGTCGCGGATATTGCCTTTCTCGTTCGGGTTGGCATCGCGCCAATCTTTCGCGGTCATACCGAAGAGGGCCATGTTCAGGACATCGGCTTCGCTGGCGTAGATCAGGCTGGTTTGTTTTCCAGTGAGCGCGGGCGGGATTAGGTGGGCGCGGATGGCGTCGGTATGGATGCGGTAGTTGATCTTGGTGAGATTGCGCTTCACATCCCAGCCCAGTTGCTTTTGCTCCGTTTCTTGCAGACGTTGAAATTCCTTGATCAGGTAGAGCTTGAATTCCACGGATACCCATGAGGCGAACTCGAAGGCGATGTCCCGGTGGGCAAAGGTGCCGCCGTAGCGCCCTGACTTGGAAATCAGACCGATCGCACCGGTGGTTTCGATCCACTTTTTGGGAGAGAGGACGAACGCGTTTTCTCCGGCCTCAAATCTAAACTGGTCGAATTCGACCAGTTTAAAATCCGGGTTGTTGAGCTTTTCCCAGAGTCCCAGAAGATCAATCGTGCTACGGCTGCGAAGCCAGTTTTTGATGATGTCTGCCGGAGCATCGGCGTTTTTGAATTTGGCGATATCCGTGAGCGAGATGAAATCCTCTTGGGCGATTCGTTGCAGCCGAACCGTTTCGCTCAATACTGTGATTTCGGTGTTTTTCTTCATAACAGCTTTTTTGATTTTTTGATGTTGGTATCGATCGTTTTTACATCAGCATCATTGCATCAACCTGCATCATTGAAAAGTAAAATGCGATGGGATCGTATCTGGGGGGCAGAGACGCAAAAAACCGCGCTCCGGGGGGGGGGTGAGCGCGGTTTTGGGGGGAACTTTGGTGGCGATGAGAACTCGGCGCGGAGGCCGACGTAGTAGTTGCGATCGTAGTGCATCTTCTGGCGCTCATTTCTTATAAAAAATGAGCATTATCGCGGTGCAAGTGTGTTTGTTTTGATTACTGCTACGACATGATGTGTGCCGGAACTCAGTTGCATCATAGTGTTGCGTCCGATCACTTCTGCATGAGCTATAGTCTTGCCGTTGATTGTTAGAGAATGGAGTTCGACATCGGGCAGACGAAGTTCGGCATGCTTGTCCTCGGGAATTTGAAATGTCAGCGTCCACACACGATCGCGTATACTCCACTCCATGGGCACAGGGCCGAAGCAAGTTGCCACGATGCCGCTGGCGCTAACCAAATCAGCTGGGCGCGGATTGATCACGAGCATCATTTTCTTTGATGAGTTTTCTGTTCTCACGCCAAGAAGGTAAGAGCTGAGGAAATATGCAGGAATCGCACCGTAATTGTGACAAGACTCAGACATTCCGCCGCCATCATCATTCACAAAAGATTCGCTCAAGGTACCCGAGTCTTGAAGGAAATGAATCATGTTTTTCCAGCGTGTGCGGGTTTCCGAGATTGCCAGTAGATCCGCCTCTGCGGTATCGATGCGATAGAGCTCAGTGAATGCCCAGTAGAACATGATGGGCATGTTCAATCCTGCGCGATTTTCTAACAGGTTGCGAAAATCTTTTTTGATGCCGACAACAAGAGGTGCACCAGGATTACGAAAATGATCGATCAACCAATTACGAGTGGCGGTAATGTGGGCATCCGCTACAATACCGCTGTAGAGGGCGATCAACTGCGCGTGAACGGATGGAGGCAGTTTTTCACCGTCGAGATATCCTGCGCTGTATGCCTGAGCACGATTGTCCCATAGCGCTGTGTGAAAGGCGCTCGCAAGGAGATCTGCATTTGTCTGATAGGTTTCAGCGTTTTCACCGATCTGTTCGGCGAGCCATGCGGCATCGCGCAGCGCTTGATAGAAAAATGCATTGATGGTAGCACCTTCGCAGGTAAGGTAAGCAATAGGATTATCAAAAGATGCATATTCCCGCGCTTCTAGCAATCCACGTGATGTAATGCGTTGGAGAAACCATAGCATTTGTGGCATCAAGACGGGCCACATTTCGCGAGTTAATGAACAGTCCCCACTGAGCTCGTGGTGCCAGCGTAGGGATTCGATCCACTGCATGGCGTAATCGTCGATAAAGTGATGCGGATCTTCAGCTCCTCGATCGGTGGGAAAGGTTCCCGGTAATCGACCATCGGGCATTTGGCTCGCGGCGGCATCGATGAGCAGCTTGCGTAGAGTACGCGTGTCGTGTTCGGCCGCGACGCGCATGGTGGTAAAACTCGCTTTGCTGCCGTCCTGCACCCACTCATTGCGCTCACGGGCATCGGAACCGTGGGCGTCGTCGGTAGTGACTTCCACGGTGTGCACGGCCATGTGCCAGAGGCGAGTGAGCATTGGATCGGCGCATTCGAAATGACCGATTCGCTTGTAAGGATAGCGGCGGTCGGTCATGCGAATGGTCAGCAGTTTCATTCTGCCTGAGAGGCAGCGCAGGGTGACGTAGCGCGCGCACCATTGATCAGCCGCGACCACCGTTTGGCGGCCAGCACGAGCGGTGTAAGTGGTGCCGATGCCGTAGTTCTCGGCAGGCTTGCCATCGACGAAGCGCAGCGCGTATTCGATTTGCAAGGTGCTGCCTTCATCAGCGTCGAGATCGATCGTTGGGTAGACCATTGCCATGCGCCCGAGGTCGATGAGCAGGGCTTCTGAGTCTACACCGAATTCATCCGAGTGGATGTCGCTAGAGGAGAGAGCGCTGAACCCAGTGAGGTCGTCGGAGCTTTTCCAATTGTCCGGAACTGGGTCTGCGCTGGCGCGGAAATCTTTGGTGCTGAGGATGTGGTTTCCTTGGTTGATCATCGAGACGAATAAGCCTGCACTTTGGTTTCCCTGTTCGAAATCCTCTACCTCGATTGCAAGTACATCGCCATCGGACACGTCGATACTTCCATTCCATTCCATTTTCACATTCTCACCTCGAGCGATCACTTGGCCGTTCTGGTAGAGTGTAAAACGGTTATCGCAGCAGATCATCAGCGAGGAACCGTGTCCAACACCAAAACCTGCGTTGCTCCAGATGGTTTTGAAACGAGTTATCTTCGCTGATTTCGGAGCCCACATCCAAGTTCCAGAAAATCCGCCAGGATAGCTCCATGGACGGGGCTCTCTGGCGCAAAGTTCGAGTGGGAGAAGCTTGCTGAGGGGTGTGCGGTCGGGCAAGCGATCCATGTTATTGAGATCCTCTTCGCGACATAGTGGTGTAGTGCGAGGCTGGAGTTTCCCCCAACAAGAACCATCGATGGCGACGGCATGTTGCCAAGCCGAATCATCGAAGTCCGTTCCAGTCCAATCTCCCGGGCGTTTGCGACCATCGATTACATCGGGGATTGAGCTCCACGCGCTGGGCGATGCTTGGTATTCGGTTTCTGCGGATAATTTCCAATCAGTCCCGCTGCGAAGGATTTCACGGTCATCTACCATGAGAAGAGCCGTGAGTCCGGGGGTGTGACGGATGATGCGACCGCTGTTGGCGCCGGCGTAATGATGAACGAGCACGACGATCGAATTTCGTCCCATGCGAAGGTGCGGAGCAAGGTCGAGCGTGTCGTATTCTGGTCGAGAGGGATGGAAGCGGGATGGGCCGCGTAGCACATGGCGTCCATTCACCCACAGCAGAAAGCGCGAGTCAGCGAAGAGATGGAGGGTGCTAGAGTCGATTTTTTGGGGTAGATCGAAAGATTTTCGAAACGCAACGTAGGCCTGCGAGGCTACGGGAACGGCGGAACTCCAAATGAGCGAGGATTGCAAAATTTTGGAAATATCATCTGCAGCAAAAGTAAAGGGCATGGTGAGAAAAAGCAGGGTAGCGACGATTCGTCGGTAGAACTAATGCGTCAAGATTGGTGGTTTATTAGAATTCATCAAAGGTGATTTGGGATTCTTCGATGCCTAGATCACGGAGCATTTTTTGGCAAGCCTTCATCATTTGTGGCGGGCCGCAAAGATAGAATTCGATGGCTTTGGGGTTGGCGTGATGTTGGAGATAATGTTCAAAAACCACTTCGTGAATGAAGCCTGTCGGTCCGGTCCACTGGTCTTCACTGAGTGGAGAAGACAAGGCAGGATGGAAAGAAAAGTTCGGGAATCGTTGCGCGATCGATTCGTAGTGTTCTTGGTAGAACAATTCTTGTCGTGACCGTGCGCCATACCAAAAAGAGACCTTGCGTGCCGTTTTCTGGGTTTCGAACAAATGAGTGATGTGAGAACGCAGCGGTGCCATGCCGGAGCCACCGCCGATGTAGACCATTTCCTTCTGTGTGGGATGAATATGAAAATCTCCGAAGGGTCCGGAAGCATTGAGGTTGTCACCAGGTTGCAGTGAGAACATCCAAGTCGAGCCGATCCCTGGCGGACAGTCTTGACCGGGAGGTGGTGTGGCGATGCGGACGTTCAGACGCAGCAGCGATTCCGAGCCAGGGTCTGAGGCGAGCGAGTAATTGTTCCGTTTCGTTTCCTTGGGGTGATGTGCGATGAGATCGGTGATATGCTGCTTCCGCCAAACCGTGGCATAGGGTTCTGGGATATCGAGTTGCGCCAGGGAAATTCGATCGTAAGCAGGGATTTCAAACTGCAAGTAATCGCCAGGTTGGAAAGTGATTTCCGATGCGGGTTCTAGTACGATTTCTCGGATAAATGTGGCGACACTGCGCACCTCAATGACTTTGAGTTGCAGGCTTTGCTGGGGTCGGGCACCAGCGCCGCCGGGCTGAGTGACGCAGAGGAATAGTCGGCCATTTCGGGCTTCGATGGGATAAGTAGCGAGTCCGCGGCAGATGGGCGCGCGTGCGGGTGAGCCGTCGGCGAGATGGAAGCGTCCGTTGTGTTTAGGGCACTCAATTGTGCCGGCAATTACCAAGCCATCAGCAAGGTGGTTATTGCCGTGCGTGCAGATGCCATCGGTCGCGTAGAGTTTGCCATCGTGATTACGAATTACTGCAAAAGTTTTCCGACCATGATCGAAGCGAATCACATCCCCGAGAGGGAGATCGTTTTCGTCACAAACTTCTATCCATCCTGCGGCATCGGGTAAGTCCGAGGACTTGCGAGAACTGGTGTGAGCGTTTTCTCGCGGAGGGGGAAGCGGGCGTTTGACATGGTAGCCTGGGTCATTGATTTGGCGCAACACGGCGGGGAGGATTTCGCGCCAAGCGGACAAAATCGATTGATAGGGCGGTGGGCAATCGTGGCGAATGATTTCGTGAAGTTGAGGTAGTGCGTGGTAAGGAACGAGCGGGAACATGTGATGTTCTATGTGGTAGTTCATGTTCCAGTAGATGAAGCGGCTGATAGGGTTCATGTAAACGGTGCGGCAGTTCAGCCGGTGGTCGAGCACATTTTCGGCGAGTCCTGCGTGCTGTGTGGTGTTGTGTAGAATCATCAGCCACGTGCCGAAAAAGTTAGGCAGTGTGAATAGGAGAATCGGAATCCAGCTTTGGAGCAAGATTGCGGCGGCGATGATGCTGAGGTGGAGAGCGAGGCAAATGCGTGCATTGCGGAATATTTTCGAGAATTCACTTGAGGGAATGTAGGTTTTTTCCTCTTTTGTCATACGTCCGAGCGAGTGGCGCATGAGGCTTGGGAAATAGCTGAGATAGCCGCTGATATTGCAAACACTGAGGGCAAGGCCGAGCAAGTCTGGCGGGCGTGGGATTTGGATTTCAGGGTCGCGCCCAACGATGATGGTATCGCTGTGATGGCGATTGTGGCTCCAGCGCCAGACAACGGATTCGCGCATGACCATAAAAGAGGACACTTCGTAAAGCAGTGAGTTCATCCAATCGGTCTTGAAGGCGGTGCCGTGACCACATTCGTGCCAACGGGAATCGGAACTCGTGCCGTAGAAGACTGCATAAATCAAGTAGGGAAGGATCGCCCACCATGAGCCCCAGAGGAAAATCGTCGCCCAACCTGTAGCTGTGAGAACGGCGAATAGCAGAAGCGTGTCACGAATGGCGGGGCCGTCGCGTCGTTGCAACAGAAGTCGCATTTTTTCCTTGGGAACGGGAGTGGTATACCAGTCGGCTTCAGCGAGACCGCGTTCGATGGCGAGAGAAGAATTGACTCCGGTGAGGCTGTAATCGGGAACGTATTGATGGCTCATGATGGTGTGTAGGATTGGGATAAAAGATGGGCGCGTAGATGCTGGCGCATCCACAAGTTATATTCCCATGCATCTCCGACAGGATGCAAATCGGCTCCGCTAAGGGGCATGTATGGCTCGGGCCCAAATTCGGGTGTGATCGTCAGCCATTCGCGTTGCTCGGCGCGGCGGAGGTCGACGATGGTTTGCCACCAATGTGTGAAGAGATCGAGCCACGGCGCGTGAGCTGGATTGCGTGGATCACTGATTTGCGGTCCTTCGTGAAAGCCGACGCGTGCATGGATGTGCTGCGCCGCTTGGAGTGCGGCTTCCACAGCTTCGGGTTGATCAGAAAGATCGCTTTCGTGAACGCAGACCCAATGCGAAAAATCGGCTGTGAGACGCAGCGAAGGGAGTTCGCGTAAAAAGGCCCAGGCTGCGGGAGCGGAAAAAAGAGCCCGACCGCGGTGCGTTTCATGTAGCAGTGGGATGCCATGCTCGGCGACCAAGCGTTCACCGGCTGTGAAAATGCGCAGCGAGTCGGCAAATGAAAAGTAATCTTTCCCGGTATGCGAGTTGACGAAGAGTGGCTGGAGTTCGACAGCTTGACGGTAATAGCGCTCGAGCGAGCGGAGATGATCCTCCACCGTTGTTCCTTCGGTTGCGATGTGCGAAACAATCGAGAGTCCTGCGGATTCGTGAATTTCACGAATTTCCTTCATGCTCTCCGTTCTAGCAGGCAGGTAGATTTCCGTGCCATCGTAGTTGGAGTCGAGGCAGAGTTGCACAAAGTCGCGCACGCATCGCTCGGATCGCTCCCAGTTGGCTTTGGTGAATAGGATTTTCATGGGTTAAGCTGAACTCAAGTTTCAGAACGCGAGAAAATTATCGAAGAGTTGGCAAATTGGGAATGGATCGAATGGGGAATTCCATGTAAATTTTGGTCATGCCACATTCAGACTTTCCCGTGGGTATCGTTTCGCGATCTGGGCCATTGACGCCGATAGGTAATGCTGTTTTTGGTGGTCGATTGACGGGAACGACAGGTACAGGATTTGCGCAGTATCGGGTTTATGGAATGTATGCTTTGGTATTGTTGCTCAAGGGTGGTGGGCGCTACCGCGATCGTCGCGGCACCGATCAACGGTTAAGCAAAGGAGATATTCTAGTAGTATTTCCCGAAACCCCCCATCAATACGGTCCGGAAGCGGCTGATGAGTGGGATGAGGTTTTTCTAGCCTTTCATGGGGCTGCTTTTGAGGGTTGGCGCGCCAGTGGGTTGTTGCCAAGTCAACCGATTCGCAGATGGTCTGATGGTGAGGCGATGGCGCACCGATTTTTTGATATCCTTCGCATGCCTTGTGCGACAATTGCGGAATCGACTGCCATAGCTGCTGCCATTCATCAAATCTTAGCCGACATACTAGAGCACTCTACGGCGGTGGAAGAGGGCTGGTTGGGGAAATCTCGACAACTCCTGAGTGGCGGAGCTGATGCTCCTGATTTGCCTGAGATCGCGGCAACATTGGGAATGAGTTATGAAAGGTTTCGCAAAGCATTTAAGGCCGAGACAGGCGAGTCGCCTGCGGTGTTTCGCCGTCGCCAACGCCTATCGCAGGCCGCTCTGATGCTGCAGCGATACGATTTGTCACTCGAATTAATTGCCGATTCATTAGGTTTTTTTGACGCATTTCACCTATCCAAAGCATTCAAATTGCTGCATGGCAAATCACCATCTGAATACAGGCGTCAAATTTCTGAATCGATTGCTGTTGATTGAAGGATTTTGCCTCAAATGTCATACAGTTTGTCAGCATAACGAATGATCCGAGCTTATTGGTTGATGGCAATAACAGGGTGGAGTCATCTCGATCGGGACGCGGGCAATTGCTGCTGTGATAAAAAAAAACCGCGCTCCGGGGGGGGATGAGCGCGGTTTTTGGGGGAACTTTGGTGGCGATTAGAACTCGGCTCGGAGGCCGACGTAGTAATTGCGGTCATTGGCCGGGTCGATGCCGTTGGCGCGGACGCGGCTGAAGTAGTTTTCGTCGAGGGCGTTGTTGAGGCCGCAGAGCATCCAGACATCGGAGTCGATGCCGCCGACCTGGCCGGACCAGACTTTGAACTCGGCGGTGAGGTCGAGCACGGTGTAGGCGGGGATTTCCCAATTCGCCGTGGCGTTGACGGTATTTGCGTCATCGGCCCAGTGATCAGATAGATGGGTGACGAGGGCAGCGAATTTCCACTCATTTTCCTTCTGCACAATCAAGCCCGTGCGGAGCATGTGATCCGGAGCGTATTGGGGATTTTTGCCTTCCAGAGGTCCCTCGGTGAATTCGGCATCGAGGAATTGGTAGGCCGAGTACCAAATGACGGAGAACTCCGACTCGCCCATGATGAGGTCGTAGAGATCGATTTGTCCGCTCAAGCTAAAGCCTTGATTGACCGAGCGTCCGACGTTTTGGAAACGCGGCCGAAGCGGCCATCGTAGTCGATGTAGAAAAGACTGGCATCGAAGGTCGCCCAGCTCACGGGTTGTCCGCGGAAGCCGATTTCGTAATTCAGCAGTTCACCGGCATCGAGATTTTCGCTGATGGTATCGGCACCACCGAGTGGGAAGGCATCGGTGTAGGTGGGGGGCTTGTAGGATTGGGAGACGTTGCCGTAGAGTTCGGTTTTGTCCGCCACTTCGTAGGTCATGCCCAGTCCGGCGAGGGGGACGACTTCCGTGCGGCTGTCGTCGATCAAATTTCCGGGGGCTTTGTTGACGTTGATTTGCTCATTCATCACTTGGTTGTTGTATTCCAAGCGAATCGCGGGAGTGAAGGTGAAGCGGTCGTAGCGGAAGAGGTTTTCGGCAAACAAAGCGCCGTAGCGCGACTCACGGATGGCTTGGTTGCGGCGTGTGACACCACGGTTCGAGGTCAAATCACCGGCGGCGGTGCGTTCGAGGAAAATCGGCGCGTAGATGTCCATGTAGGTCGTGCCGAAGGTGAGCGTCTGCGTTTCCTCGGCGAGATCGTAGTCATAGCGAACGCGACTATCGATGCCGACCGTGTGATAGGTGTGCTGGTTGATATCGAGCTGATTCCCGGTCACCGTACCGAAGCCTTGGCCGGTTTGGCGTTTGCTGTAGCGCACGACGTCCGAGGCCCAGGCTTTGGTGATCCATTTGGCATCGTCCTCACCGAGCTCGTAGCCGACCGAGGCAAACAAGCGGTCGAGGCGGACGCGGTCATTTTCGAGCAAATTCTGGTCGCGATTGTTGGCGAAATCGGCCACCGTCCGACCTCCGGGCTCGCCGTGATCGGCGTTGTAGCTTTCGAGCGTGGCGGTGAAGCGCTGCTTGTCATCGAGATTGTAGTACATTTTCAGCTCCATGCCAGTGAGCTCGAAGTCGCTATTGCGCGTGCGGAAAGAGTCGCCCTGGCGGTGATCGAGATTGAGCAAGTAACCGAATTTTTGTCATCGCTGCCGAAAATTTGCTGCGTGGTGAGGCTGGCAGACTTCGAGCGATCGGGCTGGTGGGTGATGTAATTCAGCGCGCCGGAAGGTTGAGCGCCGAAAAGCAGCGCGCCGCCGCCGGAGACAAATTCGAGGCGATCGAGGCTTTCAAAAGGCGGAGCAAAATAGACTGTCGAGTAGCCGAGGGGATCGAGCACGAAGGGAATGCCATCCTTGAGCACCATGAGGTTTTGCGATTCGTGCGGATCGCCGATGCCGCGATAGCTGAGTGAGAGCAGCGAGGAATTGCTCAACTCACTCGTAAGCAGGCCGGGGGTGTTGGCAAAGGCTTGACGGTAGTTGTCGGTCTGAATCTGCGGCATCGAATCGAAATCGATCACCGATGTTTTTTT
>RDYF01000196.1 GCA_004293285.1 Verrucomicrobiota bacterium
TCCGACCTACATTCCGCCAGCGGTGGTTTTGCCGCACGGCAAAGTGGGGCAATCGCCGACAGGCATTGTCTGCGACACCACAGGTGGCAAGTTTGGTCCGTGGAAAGATCAACTTTACGTGGCAGAGCAATGTCATTCGCAAATCCAGCGTGTTTGCTTGGAAGAGGTCAATGGCATTTACCAAGGTGCGGTGTTTCATTTCCTCGAAGGATTTGAGGCGGGCTTGATTCCCTTGCGCCTCGATCCGAGCGGCATCATTTTCACTGGTGGTTCCAATCGTGGTTGGGCATCGCGCGGCAGCAAGCCCTTCACCTTTGAGCGCGTTCGCTGGTCGGGCAAGGTGCCTTTTGAAATGCTTACGATGTATGCCACGAAGGATGGCTTTGAGCTGACCTTTACCGAACCCGTCGACGCCGCAGCTGCGGGCAATGTGGCGAACTATTCGATGGAGGCCTGGACCTACATCTTGCAATCGGGATACGGTAGCCCAGAGGTCGATCAGGCTAAGCCGACGATCAAGTCCGCTACGGTTTCGCCCGATGGCAAAAAGGTTCGTTTGGTGATCGATGGTCGAGTCAAAGGCCACGTGCATCACTTGAAGCTGCAAAACATCAAAGCGAAGAGCGGTAATGGTTTGTGGCACCCCGAAGCCTACTACACGCTCAACGAGATTCCGAACTGAGCTCTTGCATACACGGTGCGGCGGCTGATTTACTTCAGCACGCCGTTGCCGGTGATGCGGTATTGATAGGTCGTCAGTTCACGCAGCGCCATGGGGCCGCGGGCGTGAATTTTATCGGTGGAAATGCCAATTTCGGCACCGAAGCCAAACTCCTCACCGTCGGCGAGTCGAGTGGAGACATTGTGAAACACACAGGCGCTGTCGATGTGCGTGAGAAAGATTTGTGCGGCGTGATCGTCTTGAGTGACAATGCAATCGGAGTGATGCGAGCCGTAGTGATTGATGTGGGCGATCGCTTCGTCGAGCGAGGCGACCACTTTGATCGATAGGATGAAATCGAGATACTCCGTGCTCCAATCTTCCTCGGTGGCGGCGATGATCTCGGGCAAAATGGCACGAGTTTTTTCACAGCCACGCAGCTCGCATTTTTTCTCGGCAAATGCCTTTGCGAGCGGAGGCAGAATCTGGGCCGCGATGTCTTGATGCACCAAGAGCGTTTCCAGCGCATTGCAGACGCCGGGTTTTTGTGTTTTGGCATTCACGCTGATGCCGATGGCCATGTCGGGATCGGCGGCACGATCGAGGTAGGTGTGGCAAATGCCATCGTAGTGCTTGATCACGGGCATACGCGCTTGCGACACCACCGTTTCGATGAGTCCCTTGCCACCGCGTGGGATGATGAGGTCGAGATACTTGTCCATGTGCGCCAGTGCGACAACACTTTCGCGATCGGTGAAAGGCACGAGCTGAATCGCATGCGCGGGCAGTCCGGCTTTTTCACCACCTGCTTGCAGGGCGGCGGCGATGGCGCGGTTCGAGTGAATGGCTTCGGAACCACCGCGCAAGATGGTGGCATT
>RDYF01000079.1 GCA_004293285.1 Verrucomicrobiota bacterium
TATGTTTCGATCGGGCATACTCGATCATTTCAAAGTAGCATTTGCCCAACAATGGTTCGCCCATTCCTTGCAATTTGATTTCAATCAATCCGTACTGGCTATCAATCAGGTCTTTGTAATCCTCAAAAGACATATCATCCGCCCGCTGATAACCCTCCCAATCACTGACTTGGCACATTGTACAGTGATAATTACAGCGACTTACATTTTCAATGTCAAGCATGACGGGTAAGTAGTCCAGGACTTCACCCCTTTGAGCGGCTTGGCACTTGAGGTAATTCTGTTCTCGCTGCGGAAATGTTTTGAATCCGGCTTCCAAGGTCGCTTGGTATAAACCAGCATCGCGGAATGGTCGAGGAAGTGTATTAAGTCTATCCATAATTGCTCCTTTTATTCACAAATCTGCGCTAAAACGCAAGGCTTCATCAACAATCATGCCGATGTCGTAATAGCGGTAATTCCCCATCCGACCTACAGAAAAAACGTTGTCTGGCATCTCTTTGCGATAGCGATCGGCAATTTCCTGCTGTTCTTTTATGGGATAGGGGTAAAGTTTGTTGCTCGTAGAAGGAATTTCTATTCCTAAGAGAGTTGTAGGAGATTGGTAGCCGGTAAGTTTCTTATATTCAACTACACGGGTAAAAACTTCATCGTTGGCATAGTGCAAGAAAAAAGTCGGGTCAGGAATGACTTGTTCTACTGGCAATACCAGCTTGATAAAATCACGACCGATATACTTGAGTTCACCATACTCGAAGTCAAACAGGAGGTCTGGCGAAAGAGAACTTACCAAAATATCTGACTTTATCCACTCTCCTTTAACTTGCACGGCTGCGTTTTGTACGTCAAAAGCTTCTATCTGGCAATTCATCCAAAGATTTACCCCAGGAGTATTTACACAGATGTCGAAGTAGTCGTCCCAACCGCCCAGGGAGATGGGATAAGAGATAAAAAATTCAGGGCGAACCTCTTTCGTTCCTGTCCGTAATTGGACACCTTTACCATCAAATTTGAAGTCAGTCAGTGCAGTGTTAGACTCAATCTGCCACATTTTTTGGGAGTAGTTTTTAACAAACTTGTCATACAGTGTTGCACCAACTGAGTAAATCCAATATTCCTCAAAGTTCCGTGCCGTGCTGGGGTCTGGTCTGTCCCGCAACTCCTGGTCTATTTTCTCTTTGTCTGGCATCAGGGGGATGTCATCGGCATGGATTGGGTAGGAGTAAAATTGACCGTCCCGTTCCACATAGGTTAACAGGTAATGATTGAGTATTCGTTGTGGAACTCGTTCATGTAAAAAGTTGAATACCGACTCATGAGCTGTGAATAGGTGGCGCGGGCCAAAAGTGTAAGGATGACCCCCATAATATAAGGTTTGACATCCGCCCCCGATCTGGGATGTACACTCAATTAATGTAACTTGCCATCCTTTCTTAGCTAGTATATGCGCCCAGGTACAACCTGCAAAACCACCACCTATAATTGTTGCCGTTTTCACTCGTTCGTCCTCTTGTTTAACTAAAAAATTGTATTTCCAGGGAAGTTTATTGGTGTTTTACCTGAATGGCTAATGATCCAAGTAGGTGATAAAAGACCGACCCCACCATCCTACTTGGATGTGCGGGGCAAAGTTGAATCGACTTTTTTGCTGGAACTCTGTAAAAGCTTGGGCAACTCCTTTAACAGGTGAACCTTTGTAACCTGTAAATAAGTCGTCAATATATAACAAACTACCTTCTTGTAGCAAGGGTTCTATAAACTCAAAAACAGGAACCGCTGATTCGTATAAGTCGCAGTCAATACAAGCTAAAGCTATTTTCTTATTTTTCGCTAAAAAGCTTTGTTGTAAATCTGTGGTCAGGCTTTCTTTATAGAATCCTTTAATGGTTTGACAGCTATCTACATAAATCCCATGCTCTTTGATTAAATGCCAAAATTCTGCTTCGGCAGTTTTCAGGGCACCTTGTTGCCAAACTTGGTTACTGGGCTGAGATTCGACTTCTGGAAGCCCCTCGAAACTGTCGAAGGCACAAAAATTCATTGATTCTAGGTTATGTCTTCGGGCTTCCGTTAGAGCCATTCTAAAAGTTCTCACGCGATGGCAGCCGTATTCGTGATAGTCCCCTTCTATTTTGTTATCTGTCAAGAAATCAAAAGCTTGTACAAAAAAAGCGAGTTTTTGACATTGACGGTTGGTTTGATTGTAAGCTATCTCGTCGTTACGAGTCCAATTTTCTAAGTCAGAGCCATTTGCCAGTTTTACCCACGGTTCTTGAAATATGGGTTGAATTTGGGTGTATTCATTACTATTATTCATCTCAATTCACCTCCTGCAACTTGATTATAGGGTTGAAAGTAAGAACGCATACCTACCTCCAGATCCGTGAAACGAAATTTTGGAAGTAGTGAAGCCAGATAACTGGTATCAAATACCAAGTCAAAGTCTCTTGCTGCATCGGCAGCTTCATAAATTGTTTCAAACTCCATTGACCAGAGCGTACCCACTAAATTAGCTATGTCAATTATAGTATAACTATTGCCAGTTGCTACATTTAGAATACCATGAAACTTCAAAGGTATTAATAATTGAATTAAGCGACAAATGTCCTCAATATAAACGTAATCGCGTAGTTGCTGGCCTCGACCTTTGATAACTACTCGCTTTTCATTTTTGATAACTGACACTATTTTCTTGATGACGCTGCGATCGTTGGGGGCACATCCATAAATACCGGGAATTCGTATAATTGTTACTGGACACTTCACCTCGCCTGAAGACATTAGCATCCATTCGCATGAGTATTTGGCTAACCCGTACCAAGTATCTGGATCTATTTTCGATTGTTCAGTTATCGGCGGGCTAGGTTTGCTGCCATAGACATCAACGGAACTCAAATAGATAATGGATTGAATGTTAGCTATTTTGCAAGCTTTCAATAAATTTTTAGCAATTGTAAGATTTTGAATGTAAGAGTCAAAAGAGTTGTTCACTAATCGATTGATTGTTGCCAGAAAAACAAGCGTATAAGAGCGGTCTCTACCAAGAGATGCAAAAAGATTATCTACTGCACTTTCTTCTAAAAAATTACAGTCTTCCGATGAAAGTGATAGGACATTATCTCTATTAGTGGTATTGTACTTAGTCAGGTATCCCCCTATGTAACTGTTTTTACCAACAATAATTAAATTCTCTTTCATAACGATGATTGCTCTCCTTTAAGAAGGGCAGCATTTCTACGCAAAAATTCACGTCCCATTTTGCCCGCACCGTAAGTCCTACAAGCCTCAGCTATGTCGTTGAATTGCTGTTGCAAGCATTCATCTTCTGTTGTGTACTTCACACTACCATCTACTCGCTCCAGCATCTCCAAAACTATTTCTTGAATTTCTTCAGCGGTGTTATCTACTGGATTTATACCCATTGAGTTAAGATGGGTGGCCTGATCAATGTATCCTACCTGACTAATTATTTCTGCAAAGGTTAGATAACGTTTTTCAGTTTCATGCCAAAATAACTTGGGAATAAAAATACTTTTACCATACCAAGGTCGAAAAATGAGTTGCGCCCAGTTAGTCAGAACACAATCAACTCCAAAAGTCGAAGCAACGAAGTAGGGGCCAGAAGGCATTCCCAAAAAGAAACGATTTTGGGATAAAAGAAAGACATCCATCCAATCACTTTTTACCTCGCTGTGAGCGTAGTCAATCACTCGCTCCATTGGGGGTAGGGGTGGCATATTGCGATCGCCTATCCGTATAACCCAACCACCTCGCTCTACAATTGATTTGATTGCTGGCAAGTATGCGTTAATATCTGCTGTGCGAGTCGTCGCATACCCCTGTTCTCTAATTTCTCGAACGTGCAAACTCACAAACCAGGCATCTTTTGGTAGACCTAGTTTCTGTAAACAACGCCATCCTCGATCGTAGTCTGAAACAGATAAGCTGAGTAAGGGTGGACGGTTTTCTAGTTCCCATTGTTTTTGGACTAATCCTCCTGCCTGACCATGATACATCCATTCCCCTTGGCAGCAATAAAAACCTGTGAGTTCTCGCAAATACCTTGCTAATGGCGATAGACTTTCAACTGTTAAAGGATCGGATATAATCGTGATGTAGCGGTTCCAGTAACTCAGATAAGATGGATTAATAACCTGCTGAGGAGTCGCTAACATAACTGTACGAGTAGCAGGTCGCCATCCCAATTTTTCCATTTTTAAATATACATCTATTAAGGCTATATGACCTATACTTCCAGCCCAATGAAATGGGAGTAATCTCATTCCTAGTTTTGTCAATTGTTTCGCTTCAGCGAGTTTCATTTGGAAGGCTAGAGCCCTGTACACTTTACTAAATCCTTCCTGAAACATTCCTTGGGCTGCAAATTGATGCCCCTGAGACTCTAATTGATAAACTAGATCTATAAGTTGAGAGTCGGTTCGTACTAATTCAGGGTTAAGAGTAATCGCAGTTTTATACCTTTCAATAGCTTCAACAAGCTGTCCCTGTTCTGCCAGTATATTTCCCAACTCGTAGTATGCTTCTGCTAGGTTTGGATGAAGAGTAATCGCTTTTTGATAACTCTCTTTTGCCTCAGCTAGCCGCGCCTGTTGTTTCAGCGTATTTCCTAAGTAGTAATTTGCCTCCCCTAGTTGTGTATTGATTGCCTCCGCTTGCTGGTGATTTCCCGTCAGTGCTGATGTAAATTCACTAAGCTTCAAGGCATTATCCAAACTCGATACTGCTTCTCGCTCAATTGTAGCTAATTGTTCATCCCTGACGGCAAGGGCATCAACTGCAATTCTTTCAGTTTCTTCATTTGCTTGCGCTAACCCTTTAGCGAAACAAAAAATATTTGTATCCTTATCATCTTTTATCTGATTTTTAGCTGGCAATAGCAAAGCATATTTTTGTATGAAATCACGCCCTATACGGCTATTACCATAACTTTTACTATTCCTAGCGAGAGTTCTAAATCGCTGCTGCAATAACTCATCTTCTTGTGAATATGTTATATCTCCATCTGACTGTTGCAATATTTCTAAAACAACTTGTCTGATTTCATCAGGAGTGTTATCTATGGCCTGAATACCTAAGCGGTTCAATTTTTTTATGTGATAAAGACCGTTCACAGGAGCAGACATAAACTCCTGAAAAGTTAGATGTCGCTGCTCTAGTTCAGACCAGTATAGTTTGGGAATAAAAATATCTTGACTGTAGAAAGAAGTAACTCCCATTGGAGCCCAGTTTGTTAGAACGCAGGGAACCCCAAAGGTTGGAGGAACAAAACTCAGTCCTGAACTTGTACCTATAAAGAAACGACAAGCAGCGCATAGAAAAACATCCATCCTATCACTTTTTTGATCGCTGTGTACATAGTCAATTACCTGTGACATAGGTGGTAATGGCTTCATAGTTTTGTCGCCCATGCGAATTACCCAGCCCCCCTGTGCTACAATGGACTCAATTGCTAGTAAATAGGTATCAATATTTGCACTGCGGACTTGTAATAAAGATGATGTTTCGTGGCCGTGAAAACCATCTGTTCGGACGTGGAGGCTAACAAACCAAGCACCTTTAGGAACTCCTAATGACTCTAAACAATGCCAGCCCTCTTCATGGTCTGAGTCTGACAGAGCAAGCAATGGAGGCTTACCATCTGTTTCCCATTGTTTTTGTACGGCTGTGGCGATCTCCCCATAAGAAAGCATTTCTCCATTAGAGAGAATTGTCAAGCCCGTAGGTTTATCTTCCAATAATCTAGCTTTAGGAGAGAAACTGTTGATTTTGTCTCTATCAGAAACAACTTCGATGTGAGAGCGCCAGTAGTGAAAATAAGAACAGTTAGCGACTTGCTGTGGAGTTGCCAAGACAATTATGCGGTGGGGCAAGCGCCAGCCAAGAAGGCCTAATTTAATATAGTAATCTAGGAGAGCAGTGTGGCCGATCGCACTTGTCCAGTCGTGTTTGAGAAACCGGATTCCCAACTTATCTAATTGCTCTTTTCTAGCCAAGTCATTTTGTACCTGAGAAGATATTTTAATCCACTTTATCCATTCCTCTTGCTTCCCCTGGCTATAAACATGAAATGCAATAGCTTGGTATACATCTATATTGTTCGGGTCAAGGGCGATCATCTTTTCCCAGCAAGCCATAGCTTCATCTTGACGATTAAGTTCGTCGAGTACAGTACCCAAATGGAAGTAAGGCCATATCCAATTTGGTTGAAGTGCGATCGCTTTTTGGTGGTTCTCTATCGCTTCCTCTAGCTTGTCCTGTTTGCCTAATGCAAGTGCAACCGCAAAGTATGCGTATGGCGCCTCCGGTTGAAGCGATATCGCCCTTTTGTAGCTGTCAATTGCTTCTGCTAGCTGATTTTGATTTGACCATGCATTTCCCAAGCCATTATGTGCATCTACCGATTCTGGTCGAAGTGATATCGCCCTTTTGTAGCTGTCAATTGCTTTTGCTAGCTGATTCTGATTTAACCACGCATTACCTAAAGCGAGGTGTACATTTACCCAATCAGGTTGAAGCGCGCTCGCATCTTGGTAACTCTCAATAGCTTGATCCCAGTGACCTTGTTGTGAAAGGGCACTTCCTTTGTTGTAATGAACCTCTGCTAGATTATGATGGCAAATACTAATAGCTTGCTGATAACTCTCAATGGCTTCATCTAACTTACCTCGCTGTGCCAGTGCCTTCCCCCACAGACTCAGTGCTTCTCCCAAACTTTTGTGAGCTTGCTGAAAGCTGGGGTTGAGTTCAATTGTACGGTGGTAGGCTGCGATCGCTTCTTGCAGGTAAACTGAGGTGATTAAAAAGACTAGCAATGACGTAAATTCTGGTGATTGCCGGAACGCCGTCACAATTTCCTGACGAATGAAACCTTCGCGTAAGCACTGTAAGTAGTGAGCTTTACCATCCTCATCAGGTTCGCGTCTCAGATAAGTGCCATAGGCTTTTTCCAAAAAATCTTCGTCGTTCAGTTGACTGGTTACTTGCAAAAAGTGGTCATCCTTGAGGTCATAAATTTGAGTTAGAGAAACATAATTGTCAGAAAACCTAGGGATTAAATATTCTATCTGTGTATATAAAAATAAGCATTCCTGGAAATATTCAGGATTTGTTTGAACCGCAAGCTGGTGAAAAGTTTCTCCAAGCTTCTTGTAAACCACATAAAAGCTTGGGTTGATTTCAATTGCGCGAATGTAAGCAGTAATCACTTCCTTTACTTTACCTAGCTTGGCTAAAGACTCGCCCATTTTGTAGTAAGAATAGGCTGAATTAGGGTTTAGTTTTATTGCATTATGGTATGAAGCTACTGCTTCATCCCAAACACGGAGTTCTGCTAAAGCTTCCCCTAAGTTATGATGGCTCCAATAAAAATTTGGGTTTTGCTCTATAGCTATGCGATAATTATCGATAGCCTCTGCTATTTTGCCTTCTTGTTTAAATTTGTTAGCTTTTTGTAAGAAATTATTTTTCATTTTTGACATTCGCTTAAGTCACTTTATTTTTTTTACCTTACCTTTCTGGCCATCCGAATCTATCTAACAACCGTTTTGATATCATTTTAGTTGCTTTTTCTTTTTGCTCAGATGTGAATACTTCTCGCCACTCATCAGTGCTTCCTTTTCTATAACGAGTTCCCTGTTTAAACTGAGGTGGTTCGGGAAAAGTAAAGCTAGATTTTTCTACTTCATAAAAATCTAAAATGTTTTCAAAAAATATTTTGGGCTGAGTGGCCAAATCTTCAAATTTTGTGAAAAGTATCCGCAGGGGTAAATTAGGATCTTCCGCCGCCTCTAACCATCCTTCTATCCATTTTATAGCATAGGGTAGATAGCCATTTTCACTATCAATTTGATAGTCTATTTGTGCTGTAGGGGACATATCAAAATATCCTGCATCTCCAAGTGTATAGTGCCTAAACAATTCTAACTGATCCATATTGAAGTTTTGTCTAGCTCTCAGAATATGATGTATCCATGATAGTAATCCTTGGCGTGGATCTTTAACATGAACCACCAACTTGTCTGTTATACAACCAATGAAAAATTTGTTCCATTTGTCAGGAGTTAGATGTGCCACATTAACTTCAGGTTCTGATTTGCTGTAATATTCCCATATTTTTACTGTCGCATTATACGTTAAAAAATCAGTTGAATTAACACCAAATCCTCTTGAATAAACGTTTAATTTATGATTCGGCATATTTAATCCCTTAGATAACGAATATCGTATATACTCTGTACCTGATTTAGGTAAAATGCACAGAAAAACCGTACCTATTTTTCCGCCCACACGTTCTTTGTTTAACTTAATTTTAGCTAAATCATAATAACATTTCCTACCCTCGTCGAGCTTGCCTGTTACTATAAGCAAATCTGCCATTAAATATCTAAAATTTATGTTTTCCGAAAATAATGCAACGGCTTTTCTACAGTAACTAATGGATTTTTCATACTGTTTATTATTCCTGAGCAAAACTGCCAATTTAAACAATAATTCAGGACAATCAAACTTCTTGATATGAATTGCCTTTTCAAAATTTTCAATTGCTTGTGATATATCACCATTTTCTAGTAACATATATCCTAAATTGCCATAAAGGTCTGGTGAGTAACAATTGAATTCTATAGATTGCCTATAAACCTCTATTGCTTCTGATTTTTTTTGTTGCTTTGTGAAAATTTCAGCTAACTTAATGTAACACTCGCATTGATTAGGGTTTAACTTAATTACTTGTTGATAAGAAGCTATCGCCTTTTCTGTTTCCCCTTTTTCTTCTAACTTTTCCCCTAGTACATACCAATTTTCACAGTT